>NZ_VFWL01000019.1:0-138283 GCF_006442495.1 Mesorhizobium sp. B2-1-3 | reverse complement strand
CGCCCCCCCCCCCCCCCCCCCGCGGCGCCGACCCCCACCCGGACCTGCGGTCCGACCTCCCTACAAGGGGGAGGTAAAGACGTACCGGCCTTCACCGCGGCGCTGAGCTGGACAGAAAAATTCATTTCGCAACCTGCCTCGCCCCGGCGCCCGCCGCCGGCTCCACGGCCGAAATTTCGTGCGTCAGCGTGTTGCGGGTGACCTTCAGCCACGCTCGGCAGCCGCCACCGTGATACCAATTCTCGTCCATCACGCCGGCGACATTGTCGCGCAGGTAAACGTAGTCGAAGACGTCGTCCTCCGAAGCGCCAGCCTCCGGACGCATCGGCTTGGCGTCGCCGAGATAGGTGAACTCGCCGAGGTCGCGTTCGCCGCAGAAGGGACAGGTGATGCGCATGGCAGGGCCTTCAGTGCAGGTTCGGTTGGGCGCCCTGGCCCTTTTCGTCTATCATCGCACCAGACCGGAACCGGTCGAGGCGAAAGCGGGCGGCCTCCTTGTGGGACTGGTCGCGGGCCAGCAGGTGGGCAAAGACGAGGCCTGAGCCCGGCGTCGCCTTGAAGCCGCCATAGCACCAGCCGGCATTGAGGTAGAGCCCGTCGACCGGCGTCTTGTCGATGATCGGCGAACCGTCCATCGACATGTCCATGATGCCGCCCCACTGGCGCAGCAGGCGCACGCGGCCGATCATCGGCATCAGCGCCATGCCGCCTTCGCAGACGTCTTCCATCACAGGCAAATTGCCGCGCTGGGCGTAGGAATTGTAGCCGTCTATGTCGCCGCCGAAGACCAGGCCGCCCTTGTCCGACTGGCTGACGTAGAAATGGCCGGCGCCGAACGTCATCACATTGGGGATGAGCGGCTTGATCGCCTCGGAGACGAAGGCCTGCAGCACATGGCTTTCGATCGGGAGGCGCAGGCCCGCCATCGCGGCGACGCGCGAGGAGGAGCCCGCGACGGCCATGCCGACTTTCCCGGCGCCGATCTTGCCGCGCGAGGTCTCGACGCCGGTCACCTTGCCGTTGGCGTCGCGCACGAAGCCCGTCACTTCGCAATTCTGGATGATGTCGACGCCGAGCGCGCTCGCCGCATGGGCGTAGCCCCAGACCACCGCGTCGTGCCGCGCCGTGCCGCCGCGCCGCTGCAAGAGCCCACCTTGCACGGGAAAGCGCGCATTGTCGAAATTCAGGAACGGCATCATCTTCTTGACCGCGGCAAGGTCGAGCAATTCGGCATCGATGCCGTTGATGCGCATCGTGTTGCCGCGCCGCGCATAGGCGTCGCGCTGCGCGTCGGAGTGATAGAGGTTTATGACGCCGCGCTGGCTGACCATCGTGTTGTAGTTGAGGTCCTGCTCCATCCGCTCCCACAGCTTCATCGATAATTCGTAGAAGCCGGTGTTGCCGGGCAGGCCGTAATTGGAACGGATGATGGTGGTGTTACGGCCGGCATTGCCGGAGCCGATCCAGCCCTTTTCCAGCACGGCCACATTCCTGATGCCGTACTCGCTGGCGAGGAACCAGGCGGTGGCCAGGCCATGGCCGCCGCCGCCGATGATCACCACGTCGTAGCGGTCCTTCGGGCTGGCGTCGCGCCAGGTGCGCTGCCAGTTCTTGTGGCCGGAGAAGGCGGCGCGGGCGAGCGAGAAGATCGAATATTTCATACGTTCATTCCGAGGTCGCTCGCACGCTGCGCCGGTCAGATGTCCAGCGTGTGGTCGCGCTCCCATTGCGTGAAGTGCGAAGCATAGGAATTCCATTCCTGGTGCTTCAGCTTTAGATAAGCCGACGAGAATTCCTCACCCAGCGCCGTCTTGAGCGATTTGTCATTGTCGAATTCGCGCAACGCGTCGAGCAGGTTGAGCGGCAATTTCGGCGCGCCCTCCACCGTGTGACCGTGCTGGTACATATCGATGTCGTAGCGCCTGCCGGGGTCGGCCTTGGAGCGGATGCCGTCGAGGCCGGCGGCGATGATGACGGCTTGCAGCAGATAAGGGTTGGCCGCGCCATCAGGCAGCCGCAGCTCGAAACGGCCGGGGCCGGGCACGCGCACCATGTGGGTGCGGTTGTTGCCGGTCCAGGTCACCGTGTTTGGCGCCCAGGTGGCGCCTGAAATGGTGCGCGGGGCGTTGATGCGCTTGTAGGAGTTGACGGTCGGGTTGGTGATGGCGGCGAGAGCCGAGGCATGTTTCATGATGCCGCCAAGAAAGTTCTTGCCCTTGGCCGACAGGCCGAGCTCCATCGAATTGTCGGCAAAGACATTGGTCTTGCCTGTTTTGTCCCACACCGAGATGTGCGCATGGCAGCCATTGCCGGTCAGTCCCTGGAAGGGCTTGGGCATGAAGGTGGCGCGCAGGCCGTGTTTCTCTGCGATCGACTTGACCATGAACTTGAAGAAAGAATGCTTATCGGCGGTCGCCAGCGCATCGTCGAAGGCCCAGTTCATCTCGAACTGGCCATTGGCATCCTCGTGGTCGTTCTGGTAGGCGCCCCAGCCGAGCGCCAGCATGTGGTCGCAGATCTCGGCGATGACGTCGTAGCGGCGCATCAACGCTTGCTGGTCGTAGCATGGTTTCGCCGCCGTATCATATTCGTCGGAGATCGTTTTGCCGTCGGGCGAGATCAGGAAGAATTCCGCCTCGACGCCGGTCTTGACATGCATGCCGTCGTTAGCGGCTTCCGCGATCAGTCGCTTAAGCGTGTTGCGCGGTGCCTGGTCGACCTCCTTGTCGTCCATGATGCAGTTGGCGGCGACCCAGGCGACGTCAGGCTTCCAGGGCAGCTGGATAACCGAATTCGGATCCGGCACCGCCAGCATGTCGGGATGTGCCGGCGTGAGGTCAAGCGAGGTAGCGAAACCGGCGAAGCCGGCGCCATCCTTCTGCATATCTGATATCGCCTGCGCCGGCACCAGCTTGGCGCGTTGCCCGCTGAACAGGTCGGTGTAGGAGATCATGAAATATTTGACGTTTTTCGCCCTTGCGAACTCTGCAAGATCAACTGTCACGGAAGTTCCCCATTTTTTGTCGATTGTTGGCCCTAGAGCATATGGCCTTCGGCCCTTTGTTGATCAGAAGCCGTTCTTCCCCGGTATCCAGTTGGTGCCGGCCAGCGGCACGCCGGCCATCGCGGCGGCCTCGATCGTGAGCGCGACGAGATCCTCGGGTTCGAGATTGTGCAGGCTGTTCTTGCCGCAAGCGCGGGCGATGGTCTGCGCCTCCAGCGTCATCACCTTGAGATAGTTCGCCAGCCGGCGGCCGGCGGCCACCGGATCGACCCGCTTCATCAGTTCGGGATCCTGCGTGGTGATGCCGGCCGGGTCGCGGCCCTCGTGCCAGTCGTCATAGGCGCCTGATGTGGTGCCGAGCTCGTTGTACTCCGCCTCCCAGCGGGGATCGTTGTCGCCGAGCGCGACAAGGGCAGCCGTGCCGATGGAGACCGCGTCGACGCCGAGCGCCAGCGCCTTGGCGACATCGGCGCCGTTGCGGATGCCGCCCGAGACGATCAACTGCACCTTGCGATGCATGCCGAGATCCTGCAGCGCCTGCACCGCCGGCCTGATGCAAGCGAGCGTCGGCTGGCCGACATTCTCGATGAACACTTCCTGCGTCGCCGCCGTGCCGCCCTGCATGCCGTCGACGACGACGACGTCGGCGCCGGCCTTCACCGCAAGCGCTGTGTCGTAGTAGGGGCGGGCGCCGCCGACCTTGACGTAAATCGGCTTCTCCCAGTCGGTGATTTCGCGCAGTTCGAGAATCTTGATCTCGAGATCGTCCGGCCCGGTCCAGTCGGGATGGCGCGAGGCCGAGCGCTGGTCGATGCCCTTGGGCAGCGTGCGCATCTCGGCGACGCGATCGGAGATCTTCTGTCCGAGCAGCATGCCGCCGCCGCCGGGCTTGGCGCCCTGGCCGACGACGACCTCGATGGCATCGGCGCGCCGCAGGTCGCGCAGATTCATGCCATAGCGCGAGGGGAGATATTGGTAGACGAGTTGCTTGGAATGGCCGCGCTCTTCCTCGGTCATGCCGCCGTCGCCGGTCGTGGTCGAGGTGCCCGACAGCGTCGCGCCGCGCCCGAGCGCTTCCTTGGCCGGGCCCGACAGCGAGCCGAAGCTCATGCCAGCAACGGTGATCGGGATTTTCAGCTCGATCGGCTTCTTGGCATGGCGTGAGCCCAACACGACTGATGTGTCGCAGCGCTCGCGATAGCCTTCGAGCGGATAGCGCGAGATCGATGCGCCCAGGAACAGAAGGTCGTCGAAATGCGGCAGCTTGCGCTTGGCGCCGGCGCCCCGGATGTCATAGATGCCGGTGGCCGCGGCGCGGCGGATCTCGGAAAGCGTGTAGTCGTCGAAAGTCGCGGATTTGCGCGGCGTCGTCGGCGGGTTGCGATAGGTCATGCTGCCTCAATACGCGTCGGCGTTGTCGATATTGAAATTGTAGAGCGTGCGCGCCGAGCCGTAGCGCTTGAACTCCGACGGCTTGACGCCGGTGACGCCGGCACGATCGAGCAGGCCTTGCAGGAGTTCGAGGTGTTCGGGCCGCATTTCCTTGGCGATGCAGTCGGCGCCCAAACTGTCGACCTTGCCGCGCACGAATAGCCGTGCCTCGTAGATGGAATCGCCGAGCGCGTCGCCGGCATCGCCCAGCACCACCAGATTGCCGGACTGTGCCATGAAGGCCGACATATGGCCGATATTGCCGTGCACGACGATGTCGATGCCTTTCATCGAAATGCCGCAGCGCGAGGACGCATTGCCCTCGATGACGAGCAGCCCGCCCTTGCCGGTGGCGCCGGCATATTGGCTGGCGTCGCCTTTGACTGTTATCGACCCCGACATCATGTTTTCGCCAACGCCGGGTCCCGCCGAACCATGCACGGTGATGGCACTGCCGGAATTCATGCCGCCACAGTAATAGCCGACGCTGCCGCGCACATCGATGCTGACCGGCTGGTCGACGCCGACGGCGACCGAATGGCTGCCCTTCGGGTTCAACACTTCCCAGGCGGTCTCGTTCGAGCCTGGCGTCAGATTGTGCAGTGCCTGGTTGAGCTCGCGCAGCGACATCTGGTCCAGGTCGAACACCCGGGAGGCATGGTCGCTCGCCGCCGCGGTTGAAAGTTTTGTTGCCGGCATGAACTCAATGCTCCCAGAAATAGACGGTTGCGGGTTCCGGTTCCCAGACTCTCGCATTGTCTATGCCGGGCAGTTTGGTCAGCGCGCGATATTCCGAGCCGAAGGCGACATACTGGTCCGTTTCGGCCATCACGGCGGGCTTGCAGGCGATCGGGTCGCGCACCACGCCGAAGCCGTTCTTGGTGCCGACGACGAAGGTGAAGAAACCGTCGAGATCTGAGAGGGTGCCCTCCAGCGCCTCGCCGAGGTTCTTGCCATGCGCCATCTGGGAGGAGAGATAGGCGGCCGCCACTTCGGTGTCGTTCTCGGTCTCGAATTTCATGCCTTCGCGGACCAGTTCGCGGCGAACGTTGTTGTGGTTGGACAGCGAGCCATTGTGCACCAGGCACTGGTCGGCGCCGGTCGAGAACGGATGCGCGCCCATCGTCGTCACCGCCGATTCCGTCGCCATGCGGGTGTGCCCGATGCCATGCGTTCCGGTCATCCCACGGATGTCGAAGCGGTCGACCACAGCCTCGGGCAAGCCGACTTCCTTGTATATTTCCACGGCTTCGCCGGCGCCCATGATGCGGATGTCGGGCCTGAGCGACTGGATGATCTCACGCGCCGCATCGACCTTTTCGGGCGTGGTCCTGATGACGGCATGCGTCGATTTTACCGTGACGCCCACCGGCACGCCGAGCGCCTTGGTGAGTTCGGCGTCCAGTCCACGGAAATCACGCTCCGGCTTCGGCGACTGGATGGTGATCTTGGCCTCGTTGCCGGACGGCGCGCCATAGATCGCGATGCCGGCGCTGTCGGGGCCGCGATCGCTGAGCGATACCAGCATCTGCGACAACATCGCACCGAGCTGCGGCTCCAGCGCCTTGTCCTTCAGGAAAAGTCCAACGATTCCGCACATGCCAGCCTCCAGACCCTTTGTAGCTAAAAATGATGTATCGAATGAGTTCGGGGAATTCAATTGGTATGAAAAAAATATTCCTCTCGTTACGCGTTGTGTTTTGTCCCATCCGGCGGCCCATCGCCTTGTCGGCGCATGGAATGGGCCCATTTGGCGGTCCGGATACGAGCCATTTTGTAGGCGTCGAGGATCGACAGCGCATAGATCAGGAAGCCGCCGGCGTGGCGGCCGACAAAGCTGGCGTCGGGCGGGGCGATCTTCGCCGTCACCCAGGCCAGGATGACCATGAAGAAAAGAAACTGCAGGCCGCGCGTCGGAACGCCCAGCATGACGTGGCCGCTGCCCGGCAGCAGGGTTGCCGCGCCCAGGACGATATATGGGCTGGTAGGTCCGGGCGAGGGGGTTGCGCCGGTCATGCCGCTTTCCGTTCGTTCCTGTTGATCGCGTCGCGCAGTCCCGAAAGGGATACGAGCAGCCGCGAGATCAGCGCCGGGTCGATTTGCGCGTCACCGAAAGCGGCTTGCCGGAAGACACCGTAGCGGGCCCGCTCGGCTTCGGCCAGCAGCCAGACGATACGCACACCCTTTGGCGTGATCAGTAGCTCCTTGGCGCGTCCTTCTGAAAAGGGCTCCAGATGGTCGGCGATGATGTTTTGCGGGAAGCGCACGCCTCTGCGGTCCGTTCGAAGCACCGCCTCGGCGGGAAAGCCGGGCGCCTTCGGCAGCGTGTGGTCGAGATGGTCGAAATTGGAGAATGTCGTCGGCGAGCCCGGCCGCATCATCATGTCGAACGTGCCGGGCACGGCTGTTTTCTCCGTTATCGATACGCTGAGCCAGCGCGCCGGCAGCTTTCTCGTCGCCAGCGTGTCGACGATGGTGCGCAACTGCACGCGCTGGCCATTCCACGAGCCTTCCCAGGTGATGACGCCGGCAGTACCGTCCGAGACATCTTCGGCGTCGGCAATGACGGCGCGGATGCTGGCCTGGTCGGCGGCGCGCGCCACGGCAGCCCTGTTGCGGCTGCGGCGTGCCAGCCAGGCAAAGTGCAGGACGAGAGCCAGGACAGCCGCCCCGGCAAGCAGTGCTGACGTCACCTCGGACATTTCGTCATGCCAGGCCCGCCCAATTCGGACGGGCCTACTCCCATCAATAGCCCTGCGGTTTCGGCCACGGCATGGTGAACTGGTCGCCGCGCCGCACGAATTTGTAGCGATAGAAATGGAACCACAGCGAGATCAGGAAATAGAACGCGACCATGGCAATGAGCTGCGAGCCGAAGCCGAGGAAGATCGCGAAGAAGGTGACCACGCACAGGCAGAACAAGACGATCGCCGGCAGCGGGTGGAAGGGATGCGTGTAGCCGCGGCGGATCGAACCCAGAGGCCACTTCTTCCGGAACATCATGATGTTGATGCTCATGAACGTATATTGCAGCACGCCGGACAGGATCGAGAAGGTGATCGCCTGGTTGAGGTCGGCGATAAAGGCGAAGGCGAGCGCGATCGGCAGCAGGAACAGGATCGAGCGGTAGGGCGTGCGGTATCTCGGGTGCACCGCCGAGAACCAGCTCGGCAGGTAGCGATCGCGGCCGAGCGAGAACCAGGCGCGCGCCGCGTCGTTGATGCAGCCATTGGCGGACGCCAGTGCGGCAAGCAGCGTGGCGATGAACAGCAGGTTTTCCAGCAGCGGGTTGCCGGTCAGCTTGCCGGCGTCCCACAGCGGATAATAAGTGATGCCGAGATATTCCCAGGGCATCAGCGAGGCGCAGACATACCAGGTCATGGCGGCGGCGATCAGAAGCGTGATCATGCCGGCCATCGTGCCATAAGGCAGCGAGCGCGCGGGCGAGCGCACTTCCTCGGCCGCCTGCGTGGTGCCCTCGATGCCGAGATAGTACCAGATGCCGAACTGGAAAGCGGCGATGACGCCGATCCAGCCATAGGGCAGCGCGTTCTCTGGGGTGACCAACTCGTTGAGCTTGAGCACCGCGCCTTGCGTCCACGGGCTGACCGAGAAGAACAGGATGACGATGGAGATGTAGGCAATCGCGGTGATGACGAAGTTGACGTTGAGCGTCATCAGCACGCCGCGATAGTTGAGCCATGCCAGGACGACGATGGTGGCGGCGATGAAGGAGTTGTGGGTGAGGCCCTCGACGCCCGCCTTGGCGACGATCGTGTCGCCGAGCAGGATGGCGTCCGACACTTCGAGCATGGTGTAGGCAAAGACCAGGAACAGCGCGACGTTGAAGGCCATCAGCGGCCCGACGATGTGCTTGGCCTGCGCATATTGGCCGCCCGCGGCGGCGACCGTCGACGTCACTTCGGAATCGATCATGGCGACCGAGGTATAGAGCAGCCCGACGACCCAGCAGACGATCAGCGCGGCAAGCGCGCCGCCCTTGTCGGCGGAGAAATTCCAGCCGGTGAACTCGCCGACCAGGACGATGCCCACACCCAACGCCCAGACATGGGCCGGGCCAAGCACCCGAAGCAGCGAGACCCTGTCGCCATTTGTTGCCGAACCCGCAGTTTCAACCACGACCGTCATCGATCAATCCCCACTCAGATCCGGTGTTTTTCGGAAGCGGCTTCAAGTTCGCCTTCGCGCGAGGACGTCAGCACATCCTCGGAGTAGGTCGTATCGACCTTGAACCAATCGTAGAGCATCCACAGCGCAAGCACGATCGAGATGCACCAGCATGCGTAAGAGAGCGCTATCCACATGGTCTTGTCCCCGGATTATTTCTCGTCGAACTTCTCGTTGATGACGTCGCGATATTCGCGGTCCGATGCCCGGAACAGGAACACGAAATAACCGATTAGCACGGCTGCCATGACAACAAGCGTCGGCCAGTCGATGATGTAGTGGAAACGGTTCTGGATTATGTCGTGCGCGGTCTCCGGCGTATAGCCGAGCCTTTCCCAGATCGACGCCATGGTCGGGTTCTGGCCGAGCGCCTCCCAGGTCTTGGCGTCGAGCGCGTCGATGGACTTGGCTGCTCCCGCCAATCCCAGTTTCAGCGGCAGCCACAGCGCCACGAAGATGGCGACCACGACGACGGCGATATCGAAGACCTGCCCGGCCTTGCTCTGTTGCGGCGGCGTGTAGCGGGACATGCTTCTCTCCCCCCTCAGGATTTGCGGTTGCGGTCGTAGTTCTTGATGTCGAGCCCGTAGATGAACTCCTTGTCCTCCTTGTAGTGGTTGACCATGGCCAGGATCGCCGCCGTGTTGAAGATCAGCACCGCGGCGGCGGCAATCGCGACGACGGCCTTGATGCCGTCATGCGGGATATGCGGCCATGTCATGAAGAGGACGAAGAGGATCGTCGCCCACAGGCAGATGATCAGGAGCGCGGATCCGCGCAAGTCGGAACGGTACAGCGCCTCGATGCGCTGCTGCAGGTCTGACATCGGTTTTCCCCTTTTTCGACGTCCGGTTCCGAATCCACCGTCCGCCGTTCTCTTTCAAGAGAGTGAAATTTTTTTCATAAATTCAGACCGAATTCGGAAATTGTCAAGACGAATTTACGCAGAGTTAACCGTCTTGTTCGGATGACGAATTTTGCCTGACAATGAAATTATTTGCTTTCAGGGGATTGCAGGCCCCGCGCGTTTGCGATCAATATTCGCTCAAAGCTCCAGCCCGCGCGCACAGGAGCAGGGAACATAATCAAAATATCGAACGGAGGATCGGATGACGGCATCCTGGAGATTTTCAACCCTGGCGGATCGCCATCGCGCGCTGGGTTCGAAACTCGAAGACTGGAGCGGCATGGGCACCGCCTGGACCTACGACAAGGATGCCGACGAGGAATACATCGCTATCCGCACCAAGGCCGGGCTGATGGATGTCTCGGGCCTGAAGAAGGTCCACATCACAGGCCCGCACGCCTCGCACCTCATCGATCTCGCCACCACGCGCGACGTCGAAAAAATCTATCCCGGCAAATCGGCCTATGCCTGCATGCTCAACGAGGCGGGAAAATTCACCGACGACTGCATCCTCTACCGCACCGGGCCGAATAGCTGGATGGTGGTGCATGGCTCGGGAACCGGACATGAGGAGTTGCAGCGGGCGGCGATGGGCAGGGACGTGTCGCTGCGCTTCGACGACAATCTGCACGACCTCTCGCTGCAGGGGCCGGCGGCGGTCGACTATCTTGCCAGGCACGTGCCGGGCATTCGCGACCTCAACTATTTCCATCACATGCAGACGCAGCTCTTCGGTTTTCCGGTGATGATCTCGCGCACCGGCTATACCGGCGAGCGCGGCTATGAAATCTTCTGCCGCGGCCAGGATGCCGGCACGATCTGGGACAGGATCCTCGACGAGGGCAAGAGCGCCGGCATCATCCCGTGCCGCTTCACTACGCTCGACATGCTGCGCGTCGAGAGCTATCTCCTGTTCTATCCCTACGACAATTCGCAGAAATATCCGTTCGAGAATGAAGGCCCCGGCGACACGCTGTGGGAACTCGGCCTCGACTTCACCGTCAGCCCGGGAAAGACCGGCTTTCGCGGCGCCGAGGAGCACTACCGTCTCAAGGGCAAGGAGCGCTTCAAGATCTATGGCGTGTTGCTCGACGGCAAGGAGCCGGCCGACGAGGGCGCCCCGGTCTATCGCGATGGGAAGAAAGTCGGCGTCGTCACCTGCGCCATGTATTCGCCGCTGGTCGAGAAATCGATGGGCATCGCCCGCCTCGACGTCGACTGCGCCGTCAAGGACACAAGGCTCGAGATCCGCAACAGGAGCGGATCGATCAAGGCGACGGCGCAGCCATTGCCGTTCGACGACCCAAAGAAGACCAAGCGCACGGCGAAAGGCTGAGGCATAGTCGAAGGCGAGGGTTCGAGGCACGAAGCAGAGAATGGCAGCCAAGTCGATCATCAGCCGGCCCGTCTACGGAACCTTGTCTCCGCAGCCCGGCAAGCACCATCTTTTCATCGCCGATGCCGAGGGTGCGCTCGCGATAGCGGACATGGCCAAAACGGCTCCGGACGGGTTCTTCGACGGTGCCGAGATCGTCTTCATTCCCGGGCCGGACGACAGGCAAGTCGCCGCTCTCGAAGCGCTGAAACCGGCGCGCTTCCACCAGGCGCCGTCCTTCGCCAGTCTGCTGCCGCGGCTGAAACAGACGCTTGATAACGCGCATATGGGCCTGCGCCTCTATCTCGCCGGTACCGAAGGGCTGATCGGCCAGGCCATGCAGGTGGCGCTCGATGCCGGCATCGACCACACCGCGATCCAGACCGAACATCGCGGCTCGCTGGCGCGCCGCGTGCAGTGCGTGCATTGCAAGGGCATCACCGAGAATGTAACGACGCAACCCGCCACCTGCTCGCATTGCGGCCTGCTACTTCTGGTACGCGACCACTATTCGCGGCGGCTGGCGGCGTTCCAGGGCGTCTGCATCAATGCCGAGGATCGCAGCGAAATTCCTCCGTTCGAGGAGGTCTTCCGATGAGCACCGGCACCACCAAGCTCGACGTCGTCGTCAGCGATGTTGTGCCCGTCAACGAGCTGGTCACCCGCTTTCATTTCCGCCGCCGCGACGGCGAGCTGTTGCCGACCTTTTCAGGCGGCGCCCATGTCGTGGTCGAGATGCGCGACGGCGACCGCACAAGGCTCAATCCCTATTCGCTGATGGGCTCGCCGCTCGACACGCGCGAATACACGATCTCGATACGTCGCGACGATGTCGGCCGGGGCGGCTCGCTGTTTATGCACCGGAGCGTCAAGCCCGGCCTGGAGATGGTGATCTCCTATCCAGTCAATCTGTTCTCACTCGATCTCCGGGCGAAGAAACATTTGATGCTGGCGGGCGGCATCGGCATCACGCCCTTCATGGCCCAGACCGCGCAGTTGGCAGGCGAGGGCGGCAATTTCGAACTGCACTACACCTGCCGCACGGCTTCGCTCGGCACCTATGCCGATGTGCTGCAACAGCGCTACGGCCGCCGGGTCCGGCTCTATCACGACGACCGCGGGGAACGCATAGACCTCGACCGGCTGCTGTCGTCGCAGCCGCTCGGCACGCATCTCTATGTCTGCGGTCCGGCAGGCATGATCGGCTGGGTGCGCGAGCGCGCCGCCGCGCTTGGCTGGCCACCGGAGACCGTGCATTTCGAGCATTTCGCGGCGCCGCAACCGGGATTGCCCTTCGATGTGACGCTGGCCGTCAGCGGCAAGAGCATCCGGGTCGGCGAGCAGCAGAGCCTGCTCGAGGCGATCGAGGCGGCCGGCGTCGATCCGCCCTATCTCTGCCGCGGCGGCGTTTGCGGCCAATGCGAAACCAACGTCATCGCGTCCGACGGCAAGTTCATCCACAACGACCATTGGCTGAGCGAGGAAGATCATCGCTCCGGCTGCAAGATCATGCCGTGCGTGTCGCGCTTCGAAGGCAAATCGCTGGTCTTGGAAAGATAGGAGGCGAGCTTGGGCATCACCTTTCGCAAGGAAACGTTTCGCGACGACTTCACCTTCAGGAACAGCCCTGAGCACATCAGGCGGTTCCCGTTTCCGTTCCATGAAGACAGCTACATGTATGCGGTCAACATCGAGCCGCATGTCGTCGGTCCGAAGGGCAGCGTGCTGGAAAACCTGATAGATGTCGATGAGCACTATGTCGCCGAGATGCAGGACCGCGCTCTGGTCCTGGCCGAGGATCCGTTGCGCTGCCAGTCGCTGCCGCACATGACGCTCGCCGGCTGGGATCTGCTCGAACTTCTGATGGAGCAGCAGGCGCTGGGCTATCCCGAGCATTTCACGCTGACCCGAGACGGCGATCGCTGGCGCTGGATCAACCGGCCGCTCGGCATCGACGACACCTTCACCTTCGGCGACACAACGACGCTGCCTTACGGGCCGATGGAGTACATCACCCGCCAGAGCCAGGGCGATTTCTGCATCCTCGATCAGCGCGACGGCAATCTTTGGATGGATGCCGGAATGGTCACCACCCAAGCCGACTGGTCGCTCGACTTCGACATCGGCATGAACTTCTTCGAGTGGCACGCGCCGGTGCCGCTGGCGCACGAAAAGGGGATTTTCACGCGCGCCCTGAAATTCCTCACCAACATCCAGCAAGGCAAGCCGGCGCGTCGCCTCAACTGGACCATGACCGTCAATCCGCGCCTCGACACCAGCCCCGAGAATTATCACAAATGGGGCCCGGACCGGGCGACGGTGACGCCCGACAATCTCGGCGACAAGGTGCATCTGCGCGTCGAGTTGCAGAGCTTCTGGCGCCTGCCGCGCTCCAACGCCATCGTCTTCCCGATCCGCTGCTACCTGATCAAGATGGACGAACTGGTGACGCAGCCCAAATGGGCCCGCCGCCTGCACCGTGTCATCCGCGACCTGCCCGAGGAGCTTGCCACCTACAAGGGGCTGACGCGGTATCGGCCAACGCTGGTGGAATGGCTCTCGAAGTTGGATGATGGAAGTGCGACGTCACCGGGGTTTGGGCCTGACTGAATCGCCGGTATTGGCGCTGCCCCTCAAGCAGCCAATCTCCCCCGAAGAGGGGGAGATGCCCGGCAGGGCAGAGGGGGGCGCCGTGGAGCGCAGGCCTTGCCCAATGTCCAACCTCTAACGCTCCGCGAAACTCACGACGCGCCGCCCAGCCCAGCCACAATCACGACATGCTGGCAGACACTGTCGATGTCGCGGATAACATCGTCGTTCCAGAAGCGCAGGACGGTCCAGCCCAGGGCTTCGAACTTGGCGGTTCTTGCAGCGTCCAATTCCAACGCTTCGGCTTGGCCATGCTGGGAACCATCAAGCTCGACGATCAGCTTTTTGTCCGGGCATGCAAAATCGACGATATGGCCGGCGATAGGCATCTGGCGCCGAAACCCCAGTCCCATCAACCTATGTGCCCTGATCTCATTCCAGAGCTTGAGTTCGGCGTCGGTCATCACCTTGCGCATCCTGCGCGCATTGCGGCGGTTGTTGGCGGATACGAGATTATGCGTCATCGCGGTTCGCCCCCCTCTGTCCTGCCGGACATCTCCCCCTCAAGGGGGGAGATCGGATGCCACTTCGGCTTTCGCCAATCGCCAATGCTGTAAACAAGGAAATCGAGTCCCCTTACCCCGCGCTCTGCGGATAGCAGATGATCGACAGATAGCGCATGGGCAGTTTCGTCAGTTGCTCCGGTCCGTGCGGGGCGTCGGCGTCGAAGAACAGGCTGTCGCCGGGCTTCATCGGATAGAGATTGCTGCCGTGTCGGTAAACGACCTCGCCCTCGAGCATATAAAGGAATTCCATGCCCTCGTGCTGGAAGGTCGGGAACACGTCCGAATCCTCGGTCAGCGTGATCAGATAGGGCTCGACGACGACGCCGCTGGTGTTTGAGCCGATATGGCCAAGCAGATTGTACTGGTGGCCGGCGCGCGTGCCGCGGCGCTCGACGTCCAACCCTTCGCCCGCCTTGACGAAAACGGCGCTGCGCTCCTCTTCGAAGCGGCGGAAGAAGGCGGTGACGGGAACACCCAGCGCCCGCGACAGCGCCTGCAAAGTGGTCAGCGACGGCGAGGTGATGCCGTTCTCGATCTTCGACAGCATGCCCAGCGAAATGTCGGTGGCGACCGCCAGATCGGCGACGGTGATGCCGAGCTTTTTGCGGAACGCGCGCACCTCGCGGCCGATCGCCACTTCCAGCACCTTTTCACGCGTGTCGCGGATGGCGTGCGGGTTCTGTGTCAGCGGCGCGCGGATGGTCTTCCCGTCCACTGAGACCTTTGGCAGCGGCTTTGCCTTTGCGCCGCCGGCTCCAGCACCGGCCTTTGGATTTGAAGCGTTTTTCGCCATGTCGCCCCCCGGACGTCGCGGATTTATTTCACTCAAGGTGAACATGTTCGGTGGCGATACATGAGCGCAGCCGCGTCGGCAAGCCGTCTTATGTCGCATGCGCCAATCCCGCGATTTCGGCCAATGCGGGTTCTTCGCCAGGAATCCGCCGTGCGCAAACGCCGCTCCCGCAGATGACTGTTGACAGTGCCGAAGGGCCAATTACTGTCACTGCCAGTGAAATTTGTTTCGCTGGGGAAATCAAAAAATGGAGGCCCGGACATGAACACTCGCGTTGCCGTCATCGGGGCCGGACCGTCCGGCCTGGCACAGCTCAGGGCTTTCAAGTCGGCGGCCGACAAAGGGGCAGATATTCCCGAGATCGTCTGCTTCGAAAAGCAGTCCGACTGGGGCGGCCTGTGGAACTACACATGGCGCACCGGCCTCGATGAACATGGCGATCCGGTGCACGGCTCGATGTATCGCTACCTCTGGTCGAACGGGCCGAAGGAATGCCTGGAATTCGCCGACTACACGTTCGAGGAACATTTCGGCCGGCCGATCGGCTCCTATCCCCCGCGCGCCGTGCTGTGGGACTACATCAAGGGCCGCGTCGAAAAGTCAGGCGTGCGCAAATGGGTGCGCTTCAACAGTCCTGTGCGCATGGTGACCTTCTCGGACGAGACGAAGAAATTCACCGTCACCGCGCATGACCGCACCAACGACGTCACCTATTCGGAAGAGTTCGACAATGTCGTCGTCGCGTCCGGGCATTTCTCGGTGCCAAACGTTCCCTATTTCGAGGGGTTCTCGACCTTCAACGGCCGCATCTTGCACAGCCACGATTTCCGCGACGCGATGGAATTCAAGGGCAAGGACATCCTGATCATCGGCCGCTCCTATTCGGCCGAGGACATCGGCTCGCAGTGCTACAAATACGGGGCGAAGTCGATCACCTCGAGCTACCGCTCCAAGCCGATGGGCTTCAAATGGCCTGAGAACTGGAAAGAGGTGCCGCTGCTCCAGAAGGTCGTCGGCAAGACCGCGCATTTCAAGGATGGTTCAACCAAGGATGTCGACGCAATCATCCTGTGCACCGGCTATCTCCATTCCTTCCCCTTCCTCACCGACGACCTGAAGCTCAAGACCGCCAACCGCATGTGGCCGCTGGATCTCTATGAAGGCGTCGTTTGGGAGAAGAACCCGAAGCTTTTCTACATCGGCATGCAGGACCAGTTCTACACTTTCAACATGTTCGACGCGCAGGCTTGGTTCGCGCGCGACGTGATCATGGGCCGCATCAAGCTGCCGTCCGCGCAGGCAATGGCCGAGCACGGCGCCAGATGGCGGGCGCGCGAGGAGACGCTGGAAGACGCCGAGCAGATGATCTGGTTCCAGGGCGACTACACCAAGGAACTGATGGACCAGACCGACTATCCCGGCTTCGACGTCGAGGCGGTCAACCAGACCTTCATGGAATGGGAGCACCACAAGGTGGAAGACATTATGAGCTTCCGCGACCATTCCTACCGCTCGTTGATGACCGGCACCATGGCGCCGCTGCACCATACGCCGTGGCTGCAGGCGCTGGACGATTCGATGGAGAGCTATCTGGAGGTGAAGGGCGTCGCGGCGGAGTAGCGGCTTTCAGGCCGGCAACACGACCCAGTCGTGGCGGCTTTCGCCATAGACGGCTTGCGTCGGCGCAGGGAAAGACGGATCGGCGAAACAGCCGACCGCGACAGCGACCGCCTCCGGTTTGCGCGACGGATACCAGAACACCGTCGAGCCGCAGTTTCCACAAAAGTGGAAAGTGACGGGAAAGCCGCTGTCGGAATTGCGCCGGAATGTCTGGGATGAGCCGTCGATGTCGATCGCGTCGGCATCGAAGAAAGCCGCTATCCCGAACGGACTGCCGGTGCGCCGCTGGCAGTCCAGGCAGTGGCAAAGCGATATTTTGGCCGGCTGTTGCGGACAGCGGATCTGCAATTGGCCACAGGTGCAGCGGGCAATCCTGCTGGTCATGTCTTCCTCCCTTGATAAGTTCGCCGGTTGAGCTTTAACCCAGCCTTGCCCGTGCCTTGGCCGTCCAGGCATTGAACAGCCGGTCGGCGACGATGCCGATGAAGGCGATGGCGAGCCCTGCGACGATGCCGCGGCCCGAATCGGCCTTGGACAGCGCGATGAACACCTCCTGGCCGAGATCACGGGTGCCGACCATGGCGCAGATGATGATCATCGCCAACGCCATCAGGATCGTCTGGTTGACGCCCAGCATGATCTCGGGCAGCGCGAGTGGCAATTGCACGCGAAAGAAAGTCTGGCGCGGCGTGCAGCCCGAAACCTTGGCCGCCTCGATCAGTGCCGGCGGCACCTGCCTGATGCCGTGATTGGTGTAGCGGATCGCCGGCACCACGGCGAAGGCGATCGTTGCGATCATCGCGGTGACGTCGCCGACGCGGAAAAGCATCACCACCGGAATGATGAAGCAGAAGGAGGGCAGCACCTGCAGCGTGTCGATGACGGGCGTGGTCACCTTCTCGAAGCGGTCGCTGCGCGCGGCCATCAGGCCGATCGGAATGCCGATCAGGCAAGCGATGAAAGCCGAGATGCCGCAGAGATAGACGGTCGCCATCGTCTTTTCCCACAGCCCGGTGACGGCGCAGAAGGCGGTCAGCACTGCCACCAGAGCGGCCAGGCGCAACCCGGAAAGCTGAAAGCCGGCAAGGCCGAGCAGGAACACCGCGCCCAGCCACGGAAAGCCCTCGCAGAAGGCCCGCACCGGGTTCAGCACGTTAAGGATCAGCGCCACGCGGAACGCCTCGATGACGTCGAAGAAGTTGATCGTCACCCAATTCACCGCCGCTTTCCACAATGGCGCGGTGGTGAAGGTGATCACCTTCGGCACCGCCGCGAAGGCAGGCACGAAGAGGCCAAGCAGTGTGGTGACGATCAGAATGGCGACGGCCAGCGTCAGATTGCGCCGCCAGAAGGCGGGCTGGACTTGCCGGTGGACGTGACCTTTTGCATGGTTGGCGGCGATGGCCTGGCTCAGCCGGTCGAGCGCGATGGCTAGCGCCACGATGGCCAGCCCCGCTTCCATGGCTTCGCCGACCTTCAGCGCACGCAGCGCCAGCAACACGTCATAGCCTAGCCCGCCGGCGCCGATCATCGAGGCGATGATCACCATGTTCAGCGCCAGCATGATCACCTGGTTGACGCCGACCATCAGCGTCGGCCGCGCCGACGGCAAAAGCACGCGCCACAGTTTCTGCCGCGCCGTGCAGCCGGCCATCTCGCTGAAATCGTCGATCTCGGACGGCACCCGCGACAGGCCGAGCATCGTTGCCCGCACCATTGGCGGCGTGGCGAAGATGGCGGTGGCGATCATCGCCGAAACCGGGCTGTTGCCGAACAGAAGCAGCATCGGGATGAGGTACGCGAAGGTCGGGATGGTCTGCATCAGATCGAGGGCAGGGGAGACCACCAGCCGCTCCGCCCAGGGTTTCCGCCAAGCCCAGATGCCGACGAACAATCCCGTGGCGATGCAGAATGGCACGGCGATGGAAATCAGCGCCAGCGTCAGCATGGCGCTGGTCCATTGGCCGAACAGCGCGATGTAGAGAAAACAGCCGCCGACCAGCATGCCGAGCTTGCGGCCGCCAGCGGCATGCCCGGCGACAAACGCCGCCGCGCAGACGCCGATCCAGGACAGGCGCGGCAGCATATAGGCGTCGGCACCGTGGCCGATCTTGAAATTCTTGGCCAGAAGGTCGAGCGCGAAATCGAGCGGCACGCCGAGCACGGCGGTGATCGACCGCGTCAGCCCTGACAGGTTTATTTTTATCCAGCGCATCAGGGCGCTGACCCAGTCGGCGACCGGCACGATCGCCTCGGCCGGATAATTGACGGCCCAGGGGAAACTGTCCTGGAGCAGGAACACGATCAGCACCACGGCAAGCGCTGCGGCCCAGACCAGCAGCCATGTCTGCGCCGGTCGCGGCCTCGTCTCACTGGCGCTTGCCGTTACTGTCATGCACCGGCTCCTGACCGCTCGATGCCGGCGAGCAGGTCGATCACCGCTTGCGGCGTCACCTCGCCGATCGGCTTGCCGCTGCCGTTGACCACCGCGAACGGTCTGCCGGCCGCGACGATGCTGGCCGAGAAGCTGGCAATCTTGGCCTCCGGCGCCACTGTGCCGCCATGCTCGGCGCCGTCGCAGGCGCGCATGAGGCTCTTCGCCGAGATCACCTTGGCGCGGTCGACGTCGCGGGTGAATTCGGCGACATAGTCTGTCGCGGGATTAACCACCAGTTCCTCCGGCGTGCCGATCTGGATGACTTCGCCATCCTTCATGATGGCGATGCGGTCGGCCAGCCTTGTCGCCTCGTCGAAATCATGGGTGATGAAGACGATGGTCTTGTGCAGCATGGTTTGCAATCGCATCAACTCGTCCTGCATCTCGCGGCGGATCAACGGGTCGAGCGCCGAGAACGGTTCGTCGAGGAACCAGATCTCCGGCTTGGTCGCCAGGCTGCGGGCGATGCCGACACGCTGCTGCTGGCCGCCTGAAAGTTCGCGCGGATAGAAATGCTCGCGGCCGCGCAGGCCGACAAGCTCGATGACTTCGCGGGCGCGTGCTTCGCGCGTCGCACGGTCCTGCCCCTGGATGCTGAGCGGAAAGGCGATGTTGTCCAGCACGTTGAGATGCGGCAGCAGCGCGAAATTCTGGAACACCATGCCCATGCGGTGGCGCCTGAGTTCGATGAGCGCTGCATCCGAGATCTTGAGCAGGTTCTTGCCCTCGAACTCGACCTTGCCGTGCGTCGGCTCGACCAGACGCGACATGCAGCGCACCAGGGTCGACTTGCCCGACCCCGAGAGCCCCATGATGGTGAAGACCTCGCCCTGGCGGATTTCAAGATCGACGCCGCGTACCGCCCCGACCAGTCCGGCAGCGGCGACATCGGCCATGCTGGCCTTGCCGTCGCGCTCGCGGATGAAACTCGCCGCGCTCGAACCGAACAGTTTCCAGACATTGCGGCAAGCCAGCTTTATCGGGCGGGCATCCTTTGGCGCGCCCGCAGCGTTCGGTCCGTGTTCGGTCTTGTCAGGCATTCAAGCGTCCTTCTGGAATATCGACGATTGAGGCCCGGCCGATCGACGGCCGGGTCTCATTCTCCAGTCGGAGCGATCACTGTGCCCAGGCTTTCCAGTCGGCTTCGTGGGCGGCGATCCAGGCGGCGGCGACGTCCTCCGGCGTCTTGCCGCCGAGGTCGATCTCGCCGCTCATCTTGTTGAGCTCGTCGGTGTCGACCGTGTAGGCCTTGGCCACCTTGTAGGCGACGGGCCATTTGTCCTTCATGCCGTTCCAGGCATATTTCCAGATCTCGCCATGCGGCTTGCCGCAATCATATTTGGCATCGGGATTCGTGCCCCATTTCGGGTCGTTGTAGCATTCGGGCGTGTATTCGGGGAATTCGACCCACTCGCCCTTGTATTTGGCCGGCGCCCAATGCGGCGAATAGATCCACAGCATGATCGGCGCCTTGCGCTGGTAAGCGGAATCGAGCTCCGCGAACATCGCCGCGTCGGTGCCGGCGTGGATGACGGTGAATGGCAATTTGAGTGCCTCGACGCGCTCGTCGTCAAAACCCTCCCAGGTCACCGGACCGCCGAGATAACGACCCTTGGGCGCCGTCTCGGCCGTCGAAAAGGCCTCGGCGCATTTCGGATCCTTCAGCGCTTCCCAATTGGGCAGGCCCGGGCATTTCTCCTTCATATATTCGGGGAACCACCACTCTTCCTTGGCCTTGGGGCCGAGCTTGCCGAGGCGCTCGGTCTGGCCGGTGGCGTCGGAAGCCTTCATCGCCTCGCCGGCGGTCGTGTCCCAGAATTCCAGGCCGATATCGAGGTCGCCATTGGTGAGACCGGTGGTCAGGCTGGAGAGGTAATCGGCGGTCGGATATTCGACGGTGTAGCCGAGCTTTTCGAGAATACCGCCGAGAATCTTGGCGTTGAGATTGACGCTGGTCCAGTCGAACAGCGCGATCTTGATGGGATCGTTGGATTCAGGGGCTGCGGCGTGGACGGAAAGCGTTGGCAGGCTCAGTGCCGCGAGCGCGGCGGCGCCCATGGACAGTTTAGAAACTCCGCTCCGAAATGACATGCTTGTTCTCCTTCAAGCTGTGACGGTTATCGTTCGTTCCCTTCTTGCGTCTTTCTGCCCTTGCTGGGTTTTTTCTTGATTGTGTTGGAAAGACCTGCCGTTGCGCAAGGCCGTTTCCGCCATCGCGCGGCCAAAACCGGCGCAGGTGGATTGTGCTGAGTGTTTGATTTGCGGAAATGGTGCTGAAAGGTCGGCGTCATAGCTGCCGACGGATCGCTGCGACAACGATCACCTGCCGGTCGATTGCCAGCCTTATGACGCCCTGCAAAATGCGAGCCATCAGGGTCCCCTGACCTCGGCTATCGGCCCGGCAAGCCCCATCGCCAGAACCGTTTCATGAGATGAAATTATATATACCAACACTTATCGCGCGCAATGACTAAGGCTTGCTGGATGCATAATTCGGACCGCAGGCGAGGTCGCACCCAACCCACCTGCCGAGCCACCTTACCAGCAGACGTAGCCGCCATCGACGATCAGGTCGAGGCCGGTGACGAAGCTCGACGCGCGGCTGGCCAGGAACACGGTCGGCCCGACCATTTCCTCGGGCGCCGCCATGCGCCCCATCGGCGTGTCGCGCTTGAAGATCTTTATCTCTTCCGCCACCTCCGGCCGCTTGTTCATCGGCGTCAGCGTGTAGCCCGGGCTGACCACATTGACGCGCAGGCCGCGGTCGGCCCACTCCATGGCGAGGCTCTTCGACATGTGGATGACGGCGGCCTTCGAGGAATTGTAATGCGCCTGCGTCAGCCCGCGATTGACGATGGTGCCCGACATCGAGGCGATGTTGACGATCGAGCCCTTGCGCCGCGCCAGCATCTTGCGCGCTTCGGCCTGGCAGGACAGGAACACGCCGGCGACATTGACCTCGTGCACCTTCCGCCACGTCTCCAGGGCCATTGTCTCGGCCGGCTCCGATCCGGCGATGCCGGCATTGTTGACGGCAATCGTCAGGGCGCCGAGTTCGCTCTCGACGCGGTCGGTCGCCGCCGCGAGATCGCCCTCGGACGTCACCGTGCCCGTCAGCACCAGCGCCTTGCGCCCAAGCGCGGTGATACGCTGTGCGGTCTCCTCCAGCCCGCCCTTCGATGCATGGCCGAAACAGGCGACGTCGGCGCCGGCCTGCGCCAATCCGATCGCGATTGCCTGGCCGATGCCGCTGCCGGCACCGGTAACCAGCGCGACATCGCCGTCCAGCTTGAAAAGATCCATCGATAGCCCTCCCTGCTTCAGGGAGGGTATGCGCTGTCCCGCGTTCCGATCAAGCCTTCAGCGCGGGCATGGCGACACGGCTAGAAATAGCCGTCGGAGGCGGCCGTGGCTTCTTTCGGGATCTCGACGCCGTCGACCAGGATCTTGTCGACCAGTTCGTGATGGAAGCAGACCAGGCCCTTGATGCGCTCCGCCTCATGCACCGGCTCGGGATAAGACCAGACGAGGTTCTCGTGGCGCTTCTTGCCCGTCGTCACGTGATAGTAGTTGGAGATGCCCTTGTAGGGGCAGCGCGAGATGTAGCGGCTGGGCGCGAACATATCGAGCCGCGTGTCGGAGATTGGCAGATAATGGCGTACCGGATGGCCGGTCTCGAACAGGAACACGCCGCGCCGTGAATCGGCGACCTGCTCGCCGTCCAGGATGACCTGCACCCGCCGTGAGGACGGCAGGCAGTCGACCCGCCGGAACGGGTCGCGGGCGTGGACGAAGATCTCCTCGTCCTCCTCATACCAGTGCGTCATCTTGGGCCAGTAGAAGGACATGTAGTCCGCGATCGGCGGACAGCCCTTGACCGGGTCGAGATAGCGCCAGGCGGCATCCTCGACCAGCGTGATGCCGGTGTTGAGCGAGTAGTGCGTAGCCAGGCCCTTGAACGGATCTTCCGTCGTCGTCCTGCTCGGCAGCAGGAACTCCTCGCGCACGTCACTCATCGGGAAGTAGTAGACCGGCAGGTGATCGGATTCGTAGAACACCAGCGCCCTGGTCGTGTCGGCGACGATCATCGATCCCACTTGCACGCGCAGCCGCTTCTGCATCGGCATGGTGAAGGCGACGTAGCCGGGCTCGAACTCATACTGCACGATCGTGTCGAGCAAGGGAAAATGCGGCCCGCGGCCGCGCAAATGAGGCTTGCGAATGGTAGTCTCCCGTTTCTTTTCTTTTGTCATCGAGTGTTCGCGCAAAGCGAGATGGAGCTGGATTGAGTCATCGTATCGGAGTGGGTTTCCGGGCGGCGGGCTTCTCCTGAGTCGAGCGGCTCGAACAATGGCCCCCCATCGCCCTTCGCAGCCCGCTGGCGGATAGCCTCGCCGCCCGAAATCAGAAATTGTCCATCCAGCCCCTATCCCAGCGACACCCGGTCGAGCAGCAGGCCGGCGGCGATCGGCGGCAGCCCGCTGACATTCTTGCGCACCGGCACCAGGAGGTCGGGGAAATAGCTGAAGATGACAGGCGTCTCGTCGAGCAGCAGCTTCTGGATGTCTGACGCCGCCGCGCGCTGTGCGCCGATGTCGAGCGCCTTGAGATAGGAAGTGACCATGCCGTCATAGGCTGGGCTCTTGAAATGCGCCGCGTTCCACGGACCGTCGCTGACCAGCGGGTTTTTCAGGAACACGTTCGGCACGCTGCGATGGGCGTAGTCGGTGATGCCGAGCGGGCTGTCCAGCCAGTCCGATTGACCGAACACCGCCTTGCCGTAATATTTGTCCTGGTCCTCGATGTTGAGCGAGACGCGCGCGCCGATCTCCTTGGCGAAGTTCTGGAACAGCTGCGCGTAGCCGGGAATGTCGGAGTAGCGCAGCGTCGTCAGCGTGATGTCGAAGCCGCTGCCGAGGCCCACGGCTTCCATAAGCTGCTTGGCCTTGGCGATGTCCTGGGCGCGCTGCGGCACCGTTCTGTCGGTCGCGGGGAAGGCCGGCGCAAACGGGCTGTCATTGCCGGTCGCCGCCATCCCGCGGCACAGCCCATCCACCAGCTTGGAACGGTCGATGCACAGCGCCAGCGCCTGGCGCACGCGCTTGTCGGTGAAAGGCGCCATGTCGCAGCGCATGTGGAGCTGGCGGTGCGCGGTCGAGGCGACGCGCAGCACGGTGATGTCGGGGCTGTTCAGCACCACTTGGCTGACATCGAGCGGAACGGCGTCGAGAATGTCCACTTCGCCGGCCTGCAGCGCCAGGATGCGCGGCTGGACATCGCCGTAGAATTTGAACTCGAGCCGGTCGGGCAGCGCCTTCTCGCCCCAATAATCGGGGTTGCGGATGAACGTCGCGCCGACTTTCGGCGTGTAGCTCTCCAGCCGAAATGGGCCGGTGCCTTCAAAAGTCTTTTCGTAATCGCCCTTGTAGCTCGCCGGCAGGATGACGGCATTGTAGTTGTCGATCGACACCGAATAGGGAAAGCTGCCGTTCGGCACGTCGAGATGGAAGGCGACGGTGTGGTCGTCGACCTTGCGGGTGCCGCCCTTCGACAGCAGGCCCTTGAACACCGAAAGCGCGTTCGAGGCCCCGTCCGGGTCGGCCAGCCGGTCGAAGGTCGCGACGACGTCGTCGGCCTTGAAGTCCTCGCCATTGTGGAATTTCACGCCCTTGCGCAGCTTGAACGTCCAGACGCTGCCGTCCTCGTTCGGCGACCAGCTTTCCGCCAGCACCGGCTTCAGCGTGA
Source organism: Mesorhizobium sp. B2-1-3 (assembly GCF_006442495.1). NCBI lineage: Bacteria > Pseudomonadati > Pseudomonadota > Alphaproteobacteria > Hyphomicrobiales > Phyllobacteriaceae > Mesorhizobium > Mesorhizobium sp. B2-1-3. Next base: position 113,628 of record NZ_VFWL01000019.1, on the reverse strand, counting down.
GGTCCGGCTGTGTGACGCAGAGGAATTCGGCGGTCTGGAAAACCAGCTGGTAGCTGCCGCTGTCGTAGTAGGTGACGGGATCGATGGCCCCGCCCGGCGTCGCCACGCCGGCGCGCACCGTGCCGCCCGGCTTGCCTTCGGCGCGGGCTTCTTGCGTGCCGAGACCGGCGGCGGCGAGAAGGCTGCCCAAGAACGGCAGCGAAAGGCCGAGAACGCTGCCATGGCGCAGGAAATCGCGTCGGTCGAGCCGGCCGGCCAGCAATTCGTCGACAGCGGAATTTTCGATTGCAGTGAGATTCCGGCGGGCGATGTCGATCCTCTCGAAACGCTTCGGCATGGCTGCAATCCTCGCTTGTATTGGGGCAGGCCATCTAGTTCATCGTTGACCGCCAGCGGAAAGCGATATTTTTTGATAGGGGCCATCGGAATTTTCGATGCGGAGAGCCAAGACATGGACACCGAAAACCTGCGCAGTTTCCTGGAGATTGCCGAGCATGGCAGCTTCACCGTCGCGGCCAATCGGCTGAACCTTGCCCAGTCCACCGTCAGTGCGCGGATAAGAGTGCTGGAGGAGCAGTTGGGGCGACGGCTTTTCGTCCGCGACCGCGATGGCATCACGCTGACGCCGGCCGGCCGCCAGTTCCTGCCGCATGCATCCGCCATCACCCGTACCTGGGAGCAATCGAGGCAGGACATCGCCGTTCCCGATGGCTACGAAACACTGCTGCGGCTGACCGCGCCCGCCTATCTGTGGGAGCGCATCACTTCGCCATGGGTCGAATGGATGCGCGCCGAGCGGCCGAACGTGGCGTTGCGGCTCGAGGGCAGTTTTCCCGATCTGGCGATCGACCAACTGGCCGAAGGCCTCCTCGACATCTGCATCCTCTATCTGCCGCGGCCGCATCCCGGCATCGTTTACGAAACGCTGGCCGTCGACCAGGTGGTGCTTGTCCAGCATGCCGCCCAGACGAAGCCGTGGACCGAGAACTACATACTGATGGACTGGGGGCTCGAATTCCGCATCGAGCATGATCGGGCGTTTGCCGGCATGGTCAAGCCGGCCATTTCGGCCGGCCTGGTCTTCATCGGTTTGCAGCACGTGCTGTCGCAGCAAGCCGCCGCCTATCTGCCGCTCAGCGCCGTCAGCGGCCATATCGAGCGCGGCGAAATGAAACGCGTCGCGAACACGCCCATGTTCCAGCGGCCGATCTATCTTGCCTATCCCAGCAATCCGGCGTCGTCGGATGTGCTCGACGTGGCCTTGGCGGGATTGCGGGCACTGACGAGGGATTGGGCCGGCGAGCAGGGCTTTGCCGAGGGCGACCGGTCCTTCAGCATGGCCGGCCATCCGTGAAGGGCAGGGGCCGTATGTTCGGCTACGCCGGCTCGGTATCGACCGCTGCCGGCCTCTGCAGCCTGGCGAGTTCCACATAGGGAATATGGCAACGGATCGAGTGTCCGGGGCGCGCCTCGGCCAGCGGCGGTTCCTGTTGTTCGCAGATCGGGCCGATCTTGCGTGGGCAGCGCGTGTGGAAGACACAGCCCGGCGGCGGATTGGTGGCGCTGGGGATTTCGCCGTCGAGACGGATGCGCGCCGTCTCGGTCTGGTCGAGCCTGGGCACGGCCGACAGCAGCGCTTCGGTGTAGGGATGATGCGGGCCGGAGAAAACGTCCTCCGACGGCCCAAGCTCCATGATGCGGCCGAGATAGAGCACGGCGATTTTGTCGGAGAGGTAGCGCACCACGCCAAGATCATGCGAGATGAAGATGTAGCTGACGTCTTCCTTCGCTTGCAGATCGGCGAGCAGGTTGAGAATCGCGGCTTGCACCGACACATCGAGCGCGGAGGTCGGCTCGTCGCACACGACGATGCGTGGATCGCCGGCGAAGGCGCGCGCTATGGCAACGCGCTGTTTCAGCCCGCCCGACAGCTGGCGCGGCTTCACGGCCAGATGCCGGTCGGTCAGCCGCACCGAGCGGACGAGGTCGTCGAGGCGCGCCTTGAGCGCCTTGCCGCTCAAGCCTGCCAGCCGCTTCAGAGCGCGGCCGATCAGATGCCTTATCGAATGCGAGCGGTTAAGTGCGGAGTCCGGATTCTGGAAGACGATCTGCATCGCCTTGACCTGGTCGTCGCTGCGGTCCCCCAGCAGCGGCGCCAGCGCCTTGCCCTCGAGCTCGATGCTGCCGCCGTCGTCGGGCGGCACGAGGCCGAGCAGCAGCCTGGCGAAAGTGGTCTTGCCGCTGCCGGATTCGCCGACCAGCCCGAGCGTTTCGCCCGGCCTGAGATCGAGCGACACGTCCTTCACCGCGCGCAGCGAATGGCCATGGCTGGCAAAGGTCTTGTTCAGCCCGGCGACCCGCAATACCGGCGCGGCTGCGGCTTTCGGCGCGGCGGGCGCGTCGCTGGGCGTCGCGCGCGGCAGGGATTGCGCCTTCTCGTGATAGTGGCAGCGCGACAGCCGGCCGCCCAGTTCGTAGAGCGGCGGCAACTCGTTGCGGCAGCGGTCGGTAGCGAGAGCGCAGCGGTCGGTGAAGGGGCAGCCCTTGATGTCGGCCCCGATGCCGGGCAAAAAGCCCGGGATGGTGTCGAGGCGGCCCTGGTCCTTGCGCTGGCCGCCGCGCGGCAGGCAGCGCAGCAGCGCTACCGTATAGGGATGGCGCGGATCGTTGAAGACGGCCTCCGTCGGCCCTTCCTCGACCAGCATGCCGGCATAGAGCACGCCGACGCGATCGCACATGTTGGAGACGACGGCGAGATTGTGGCTGATGAACAGGATCGAGGCCGACAATTCTTGCCGCAGCTGCGCGATCAGGTCGAGCACCTCGGCTTCGACGGTCGCGTCGAGGCCGGTCGTCGGCTCGTCCAGGATCAGCATCGAAGGATCGTTGGCCAGCGCCATGGCGATCGCCACGCGCTGCTGCATGCCGCCGGAAAGCTGGTGCGGATAGCGTTGCATGACGCTGACCGGATCGGAGATCCGCACCCGGTTCAGCATGGCGATTGCGCGATCCTCGGCTGCCTGCCCCGTTTTGCCCCCAAGCTCGAAGATCTCGGTCAGCTGGCGACCGATGCGGATCGACGGGTTCAGCGCCTTGCCGGGGTCCTGATAGACCATTGAGACGCTTTCGGCTCGCATCTTTCTGAGCGCCTCGGCATCGAGCTTCATGACGTCCTGTCCGTCGAGCGAGATCGCGCCGCCTGATATGGAACCGTTTCGCGGCAGGTAGCGCACGACGGAAAGGGCGACCGTGGATTTGCCGCAGCCGGATTCGCCGACCAGCCCATAGGCCTCGCCTTGGCCGATGGTGAGACTGAGATTGCGCAGCACCGCCCGGTTTCGGCCGGAAACACGATAAGCGACCGACAGGTCGTTGAGGTCGAGTGCGTTCTGGGCCTGCGCCTTCCGGGTCTTGGAGGGTTCAGTCATTGAAGGCTCCATGCACGCCGTCGGCCGCCAGGTTGACGCCGATCACCAGCGAGGCGATGGCGAGCGCGTCGAACAGCACGGTCCACCAGAAGCCGCCGCCGATCATGCCGTAATTGCTGGAAATCGAGAGCCCCCAGTCCGGCGACGGCGGCTGGATGCCGAAGCCCATGAAGGAAAGCGTGGCAACCGCGAAAATGGCATAACCAAGCCGCACGGTCGTTTCAACCAGGATCGGCGGAATGACGTTGGGCAGGATCTCGACGAACATCGTATGCAGCGCACTCTCATGCCTGAGCTGGGCCGCGGCGACATAGTCGAGCTCGCGCTCAGCCAGCACCGCCGAGCGCACGGTGCGCGCGATGATCGGCGCGAAGCTCAGGCCGATGACCACGATGACGGTGGTCTTGGACGTGCCGAGCGCCACGATGGCGAGCAGCGCCACGATCACCACCGGGATTGCCATGAAGGCTTCCAGGATGCGGCTGACGACATCGTCGACGATACCGCGGAAGTAACCGGTGAGCAGCCCGAGCGCCGTGCCGGCCACCGTCGCCAGCAATGTCGCCAGCGGCGCCACGGTCAGGATGTCGCGCGAGCCGACGATGACGCGCGAGAAGACGTCGCGGCCGATCTGGTCGGTGCCGAACCAGTGTTCGGCCGAAGGCGGCGCCAGCGCGTTGATGATGTCGTCGGCGAGCGGATCGTAGGGCGCGAAATGTTCGCCGAACAGCGCACAGGCGACCCAGAACAGCACAATGGTGATGCCGACGAGGAAGGTGCCGGAGCGAAGCAGCGAGGACAAAACCTCCGCCAGGGGGCTGCGCTGGCGGGTGTCGTCCTGTCTGGCGGGACTGGTCTGGACGGCGCTCATTGTTCTGACCCCAGCCGGATGCGTGGATTGAGCACGGAATAGAGGAAGTCGGCCACAAGGGTGGCCACGGCATAGACGATTCCGATGGTCAGGATGCCCGATTCCAGCATCGGGAAATCCTTGCCGCGCGCAGCGGTGAAGATCAGCGAGCCGATACCCTGGTAGCGGAACAGCGTCTCGATCACCACCAGCCCGCCGATGAGATAGCCGGTCTGGGTGGCAATGACGGTGATGGTCGGCAGCAGCGCATTGCGCAGCACATGGCGCCAGATCACCGTGCGCCAGGGCAGGCCCTTGAGCACCGCGGTTCGCGTATAGTCGGAATCGAGCGCCTCGATCATGCCCGAGCGCGCCATGCGCGCGATATAGCCGAACAGCACCAGGAACAGCGGCAGCGCCGGCAGGATCAGGTAGTAAAGCTGCGTGAAGAAACCGGCATCGCGCGGCCATGCCGCCGAGATCGGCAGCCAGCGCAGCCAGACGCCGAAGATCAGGATCAGGATGATGCCGGTGACGAACTCCGGCAGCACCGTCACCGACAGGCCGCCAAGGCTGATGATGCGGTCGAGCGGCCGGTTGAGGTTGAGGGCCGCGACGACGCCGCCAAGGATGCCGATCGGCACCACCAGCACGAAGGCGACCGCCGCCAGCTTCATCGAATTCCCCAGCGCATCGATGACGAAGGGGGCGACTGGCGAGCGGAAGATGTAGGATGTGCCCATGTCACCCTGGACGAAGTTTGAAATCCAGCTCCAGTACTGGGCAAGCAGTGGCCGGTCGACGCCGAGCGAATGGTTGAGCGCATCGACGGCGCGCTGGTCGGCGAACGGCCCCAATATGGCGCGCCCGACATTGCCGGGCAGCACCTGCCCGCCCAGGAAGACCATGATGCTGAGCAGGAACAGCGTGACGAGCGAAAGCGAGACGCGCCGGACAAGGAAGGAGAGAATGGCTAACACTCCCTGAGTAGCCAGCTCCCGTCAGGAAGCTGGCTGTTATAGGATTGGCTTTCCCTTCCGCTCAGGCCTTCGACGCCTTTTCGAGGAACAGCTGCGACATCGCGGTCGGCTGCACGCCGGCCACGCCCTTCGCCGTCGCCGTCAGATAGTCGTAGAAATAGCCGAAGATGACCGGCGTCTCCTCGAGCAGAAGTTTCTGGATCTTGCCTGCCGTCGCCTTCTGCGCTTCGAGATCGAGGGCCGCGATATAGCTGGTCGCCAGCGCGTCGTAGTCCTTGTTCTTGAAGTGCGCCGCGTTCCACGTGCCTTCGCTCTTCAGCGGGGCGGCAAGATAGACGTTCGGCACGCCGCGGTGGCCGTAGTCGGTGATGCCCATTTCCGAGTCCAGCCAGTTCGATTTGCCGAACACGGCGTCGCCGTAATAGGCGCTCTGGTCGAGGATGTTGAGCTCGAGCTCGATGCCGATTTCCTTGACCCAGTTCTGGATGAGCTGGGCGTATTCGGGGATTTCGAGATAGCGCTCGGTGGTCAGCGTCATCTTGAAGCCCTTGCCCGCGCCCGCCGCCTCCATGAGCTGCTTGGCCTGCGCGATGTCCTGCTTGCGCTGCGGCACGCTCGCATCGGTCGAGGGATAAACCGGGGCGAACGGGCTGTCGTTGCCAGCCACGGCGCGCCCCTTCATCAGGCCCGCGACCAGCTTGTCGCGGTCCAGGCTGAGCGCGATGGCGCGGCGCACGCGCGCATCCTTCATCGGCCCGTCGTCGCAGCGCAGGTGCAGTTGCTGGTGCGCCGACGATTTCAGGCTGATGATGTCGATGTTGGGATCGTTGAGCAGCGCCACGCCAGACAGGACAGGCATCTGGTTGATGATGTCGACCTGCCCGCCCTGCAGCGCCAGGATCATTGGCTGCATGTCGGCAAAGAAGGTGAATTCGGTGCGTTCCGGCAGCGCCTTCTCGCCCCAGTAGCCTTCGTTGCGGACGAAGGACGCGCCGACCTTTGGCGTGTATTTGTCGATCTTGAAGGGCCCGGTGCCGTCGAAGCTCTTTTCGTAGTCGCCCTTGTAGCTCGCCGGCACGATCACGGCGTTGTAATTATCGGACGACACCATGTAGGGAAAGTTGCCGTTCGGGGCGTCGAGGTGGAATTCCACGGTGTAGTCGTCGACCTTCTTGCTGGCGCCCTTCGACAGGATGCCGGTGAACACCGACAGTGCGTTGGACGAGTTGGCCGGGTCGGCGATCCGGTCGATGCTGGCCACCACGTCGTCGGCCTTCATCTCGCCGCCGCTATGGAACTTCACGCCCTTGCGCAGCTTGAAAGTCCACACCGAGCCGTTGTCGTTCGGCTTCCAGCTTTCAGCCAGCGCCGGCTTGAGCACGAGATCGGGGCCGTCGACGCAGAGGAACTCCGCGACTTGCTGCATGATCAGCAGGCCGCCGGCATCGGCGATGGTGACAGGGTCGATCGTCGCCGCCGGCACGCTGCTTGCGACGCGGATCGTGGCGCCTGGCGCGCCTTGCGCCCGGGCGAGCGACGGCATGGCACCGAGGCCCGCGGCCGTGGTGATGCCGCCCAGCAGCGGCAGCGACAGGCCGAGCAGGCTGCCATGGCGGATGAAGTCGCGGCGGCTGACACGGCCGTCGACGAGACCGTCGATGAGGTGATTTTCGAGCGGCGAGCGATTGCGCCGGATGAGGTCGAGAATGCGATAATTCTTGCTCATGGGTTTGACCCTTTCCCCTGTTTCTTATGGTTGACGAAAATTCGCGACTATACCGTTTCCGGTCGCCAGAGGCCTGTAGACCGGGACTGTAGCACGCGGTTTTGTCCGGTCCATCCAGTCCTTGGCGCGGACGTGCCGGTTTCTGGGCTGCACTGCTTCCTCTAGTCCGTGGCCACCCTTTCCGACCGGGATCGCGGCGGCTGGCTTCTGCTGTTGTGGCCGGCCGCCCTCATCTAGTTCAGCGGCAAACGACGGTAAGTTCCGGGCTTTGCCGGATCGTGATATTTGTTGCAGGGCCCGTTCTCGGCGAAGTTGCGATGGCAGGCAGCGAGCCGTTCTCGCGACAATGTGATGCCGAGACCGGGCCCCTCCGGCACAGGCACGACATTATTCCTCGGGCAAAACGGTCCTTCCTCGGTGATGTCGGTCGGTTGCATGCGAAACAGCGACTGGTTCGGTTCCCGTATCCAGCCGAGCGCCGCGCATAGATGCAGGTAGGCGGCGCTGCCGATGCCGCTGTCGCCGCTGTAGCACCAGAAATCGATGCCGGCGTGCTCGCAGGCGCCGACGAAGCGCAGCATGCGGCCGATGCCGCCATGCGCGGTTGGATTGCCGACGAAGGCGTCGGGCACCTTGAGGTCCATGGCGCGGGCGATGTCGATGTTGTGGGTCGAGAACGGGATCGAGCAATGGCGCCTGAGTTCGCGCATCTCCTCGATCGTCGCCACTGGATCCTCCCAATTGCGCACGCTAAGCTCTTCCAGCGGCCGTGCCAGTCGCCGGGCGGTGCTGAGCGAATAGGCCTGGTTGGAATCGATGCGGATCATCGCATCGTCGCCGAGCTTCCTGCGGATCAATTCGATCATCTTCAGCGAGATTTTTGGATCCTGCGTCGAGAACTTCCCTTCGAAGAAGGTCGTTCCGTGGGTCTCATGAAGCTCGACGCAGTAGTCGGCGACTTCCTCCGGCGTCGTCTCGCCTTTCACCCTTGGCCCGTCGCCGCGCAGCGAAAAGTAATCGGTGAACGGGATCTCCTTGCGCACGGCGCCGCCGAGCAGTTGGTAGAGCGGCTGGTTCCACACCTTGCCGCGCAGGTCCCAGAGCGCCATCTCGATCGCGCCGAAGGCCATGATGCGGGCGCGGTCGTTGATCGACTGCACGCCGGTCCAGTAGGGGAGGCAGACATGCTCGGCGCCCGCGATGTCGAAGGCGTCGCGGCCCACGAGCCGCGGTGCCAGGATGTCGTTGATGATCGCGGCTGCTGCCGGCGTCGGTGCTTCGCCGAGGCCGATCAGGCCATCTTCGGTCTCCACTTCGACAATGGTCGGCGAGAAGCCGTCGAGTTCACCGAACACCCAGGCATAAGGCGCCTCGAGCCTGAGGTTGATCGGCGTCGCCTTGATGCCGCGGATTTTCACCGGCCGACCTCGAAGAAGGGCTTGCCGAGAAGATCCGGGACGACGTCGATGCCGAGGCCCGGACCATCCGGAACGCCCATGCGGCTGCCGGTGACCGGCGGCTTGTTCGACGCCGTGCGCACCGTCACCCATTCGTGGAACGCGATGGCGTGCAGGCGGCGCTCCTGCGGCGTCGACAGCGACAGATGCGCCATGGCTGCCGTGTCGATCTCGGCGCCGCCGGTATCCTCGACGGTGATCATGAAGCCGAGGTCGACGGCGACATCGCGGATCAGCCGGGTCCTGCCGACGCCGCCGAGCCGCGAGATCTTCAGCGTCAGCCCGTCGGCCGCGCCCCGGCGATGAATTTCCAGCATGTCCTCCAGCGAGGTGACCGATTCGTCGAGCACCATCGGCTTGTCGAGCATGCGGCGCACCGACATGTTTTCCTCGATCGTCGTGCAGGGTTGCTCGAATGTGTAATCGATCGAGCGCGTCGCATCAGCGAACTGGCGCGCCTGGTAGTGCGTCCAGCCGGCATTGGCATCGCAGAAGATGACAGTGTCTTTCGGCACTGAGGCGGCGACCGCCGTGACGCGTTCGATGTCGTCGCGAACGTTGCCGCCGACCTTGACCTGCAGCCGGTGGAAGCCGTCCTGGACGATGCGCTTCGCAAGTGCGGCCATGGCATCGACGCTGCCATGGGTGACGACCTTGTAAAGCTCGGCCGTATCGCTCTCCTTGCCGCCCAGCATCGTCACCAGCGGCACGTCGGCGGCGCGCGCGGCGAGATCCCAGCAGGCCATGTCGAGCGCCGACTTGATGTAGGGATGCCCTTTGAACACGATGTCCATCAGCCGGCCGATGCCGGCGAGGCCGCGCGGGTCGTGGCCGATGAGGTGCGGGGCGATCTCCATAACGCCGGCACGGGCGCCCGCCGGGAAGGCGGCCGAATAGAAATTGCCGAGCGGCGCCATCTCGCCCCAGCCGGTGATGCCGTCATCGGAGGTGATCGATACGATCACTGCGTCGAAGGCGTCGGCGACGCGCCCCTTCGACATGCGATAGGGGCCGTCCACGAAGGGCTGCGCGACATGGTAGGCTTTGATGGTTGCGATCTGCACGTTGATGTCCGTTGTCCGCTGGGGAAGGATCAGGCGCCTTTCGACGGGCGCCGTTCGAGAGCGCGCGCGTAGGCAAGAAGCTCTTCGAAGTCGTGGTCTATATGCTCGCGGGCGTGGCGCTGGGCAGCGCGCATGTCGTCGCCCTTGAGCAGCCGCACGTAAGTCTCGTGAACGTTCTCGGCAGGCACCGCTTCGTTGCGTGCCTGCTGGTGCAGGGCAAAATACATCTGCAACCGGCTGGTCAGCCGTTGCCATGTTTCCAAAAGAACGGAATTGTCGGCCCATTCGTGAATCAGGCCATGCAGTTGCAGCGCGGTTTCGATCTGCCTTGTGGTGTCGCGGTCGCGCGTCGCCTGCTTCACCGCCTCATGGCGCCGGTCGAGCTCATCGAAAAAGCGCTGGTCGCGCAGCTCCCATGTCCGCTCGATGGCGAATTCGTCGAGCACCTTGTTGAGCGAGTAGACATCGTCGATGTCCTTGGCGGTGACATTGATGACGAAGGTGCCGGCATAGGGGATGCTGGTCAGGATACCTTCCTGCACCAGCTCGCGCATCGCTTCGCGCAAAGGCGCGCGGCTGACGCGCATCTGTTCGGAAATCCTGAGCTCGTTGAGCTTTTGGCCCGGCTCCAACTGGCCGGTTAGGATTGCCCGTCGCAGCAGCGCCACGATCTCCGCGCGTCGGGTCGTATCCGCGATTGGACTGAAATCCGCCTTTGCCATCCCGGCCACTCCCGACGAAACAAAGGCAAGACAAGCAGATTGTCGACAATCTAGCAAGGACTTTTGCGGCTTTTTTCACATCGCCGGTACTGGCCGGGCGGAGCTGCTCGCAAAAGCGGCGCCCGCGACCTGTGGGAAGGCCGGGGCGCCGCGCTGAAACCGGGCCTGCGGGGGAGTCAGGTGGCCGGTTTCTGTGGCAGTGGCGAAATCGGCATTCCAGGGCCGATCTTCTGCAGATTGCCTGTTATCACCTGGTCGCCTTCCGTGACTCCGCTCAGGATGGCGACCAGGTCGCCGCTGGTCGGCCCGGTCGAGACCAGCCGCTGGTCGACCGTGTTGCCCTTGCCGACGACGTAGAGATATTTGCCGAGCTGGCTCGAACCCAGTGCCACCTGCGGCACCATCAGCGCATCGGGCTGCTGTTTGACGTGCAGCCGGACGCGGACATATTGGCCAGGCAGCAGCGCGAACTTGGCGTTGCCGATGGTGGCGCGCGCGGTGATGGTGCCGGTCGAATGGTCGATCGTGTTGTCGATGAAGGTGAGTTCACCCTTCTGATGGGCTTCGGTCTCGCCCGGGAGCAGCACCTCGACCTCGATCGGGCCGGCGGCACGAGCTTCCTCGATCTGCGCCAGATCGCTCTCGCTCGGATTGAAGGTTACATAGATCGGGTCGAGCTGCACCAGCGTGTTGAGCACCGTGCCGGCGACGCTGACCAGCGTGCCGATCGAGGCCTGGTTACGGCCGATGCGGCCTGCGAAGGGAGCGCGAATCTCCGAATAGCTCAAATTGAGCTCGGCCGAGCGGACCGCCGCCTGGTTGAGCGCCAGCGACGCCTGCGCCTCGCGCAAGGTGCTGGTGCGCTGGTCGAAGCTGTCCTTGGCCAGATAGCCGCTCTTGGCGAGCTCGGTGCCGCGGCCGAGATTGGAGCGGGCATAGTCGAGCGTCGCTGTATCACGCTGCACCTGCGCCTTCGCCTGGTCGAGCGCCGCCTGGAAGTCCTGCGGCGCGATCTTGTAGAGGAGGTCGCCCTTCCTGACGTCGGCGCCGTCTTCGGCGGCCTGCTCTTCCAGGTAGCCCGGCACTCTGGCCTGCAGCGTGACGCTGCGGATCGGTTCGGTGCGGGCGGCATAGTCGAGATAGATCGGGATCGTCTTCTTCACCACGCTGGTCACCGGCACCGGCATGACGAATGCCGCGGGAGCGGGCGTTGCCGCTCCGGCCGTGCCGGCATTGAGGCTGAGGCTGCCCATATCGAGCAGGTGAACGCTCGCCACCGAGATTGCACCCAGCGCGACAGCGGCGCCCAAAGCGATTTTCCATTTACGCATGTTCAGTCTCCAATCTTATTCGGCCGCTTGCGCCATGGGCGGCAAGGCGGGTTCGGCAGTTGGTTCGGAATGCAGGGAAGCGGGCTCGTCGCCGCCGCGCCGTTCGCGCAGCTGTTCGATGACCGCATAGAAGACCGGCACGAACACCAGCGACAGGATGGTCGCCGCCACCATGCCGCCGAAGACGGTGGTGCCGATAGATTGACGGCTGGCAGCACCGGCGCCGGTCGCGAACATCAGCGGCAGCACGCCCAGGATGAAGGCGAAGGCCGTCATCAGGATCGGCCGCAGCCTCAGCCGTGCCGCTTCCATCGCCGCTTCGACGATGCTGAGGCCTTCTTCGCGCCGTCGCCGGGCGAACTCGACGATCAGGATGGCGTTCTTCGCCGCCAGGCCGATCAGCATGACGAAGCCGATCTGCGAGTAGACGTCGATCTGCATGCCGCGCACCCACAGCACCACGAACGCGCCGAACAAGGCGAGCGGCACTGCCAGCAGCACCATGAACGGCATCGCCCAGCTCTCATATTGCGCCGCCAGGATCAGGAAGACGAAGACGATGGCGAGGCCGAAGACGACCGACGCAATCGATCCCGCCTTGAGCTCCTGGAAGGTGATGCCGGTCCATTCGAAGCCGAAATCCCTTGGTAGAGCCGTGGCGGCGGCCCGCTCCATGGCGGCGACCGCCTGGCCCGACGAATAGCCGGGCGCGGCGCCGCCATTGATCGAGGCCGAGGCGTTGTTGTTGTAGTGCGGCACCGTTTCCGGGCCGACGAACGGCACCAGCTTGCCCAGCGTGCTGAGCGGCACCATGCCGCCGGAGGCATTGCGCACATAGAGCCGCGAAATGTCGGCCGCACCCGCGCGTGCATCCTTGTCGGCCTGGATGGTCACCCGGAAGGTGCGGCCGAACAGGTTGAAGTCGTTGACGTAGAGCGAGCCGAGATAGATCTGCAGCGTGTTGAAGACGTCAGGCAGGTTAAGCCCGAGCAGCTTCGCCTTGGCGCGGTCGAGGTCGTAGTTGAACTGCGGCGTCGAGGTCGAGAACGGGGAGAAAAGCTGCTGCGGGTTGATTTCCGGCTGCTTGCGCGCCTCGGCGATCACGGCTTGCGTTGCGTCGTTGAGCGCGGTGCTGCCGCGGCCGGTAAGGTCCTCGACGACGAATTCGAAGCCGCCCGTGGTGCCGATACCCGGGATCGAGGGCGGATCGAAGGAGAGCGCGAACGCCTCCGGGATCTGCATCAGCTTGCCGCGCACGTCGGCGACGAGCTTGGAGGCGCTCTGGTCGGGGCCACGCTCTTCCCACGGCTTCAGGATGGCGAATTCGACCGCGGAATTCGACTGCGCCGCACTGGTCAGGAAGTTCAGGCCGCTGATCGAGCCGACGATGTCGACGCCGGGCGTCGATTGCAGGATGTCGCGCGCCTTCTGCGCCACCGCGTCGGTGCGTTCCAGCGAAGCGCCGTCGGGCAACTGGATGACGACGAAGAAATAGCCCTGGTCCTCGACCGGAAGGAAGGTCGAGGGAAGCTTCGCCCAGACGAAATAGGTGGCGACCAGCCCGGCCGCGAACAGGCCGAGCATGATCCAGCGCAAACGGATGAGGATGCGCACGCCATTGGCATAGGCATGCGACAGCCTGTCAAAGCCCGAATTGAACCAGCGGAACAGCACGAATTGCGTGCCTTGGCGATGGCGCAGGAAGGCGGCGCTCAGCGCCGGGCTCAGCGTCAGCGAATTGAAGGCGGAAATGCCGACCGAGATCGCCACCGTCAGCGCGAACTGGTTGTAGAGGCGTCCCGAAACGCCGGGGATGAAGGCGACCGGCACGAAGACGGCCATCAGCACGGCTGTGGTGGCGATGATCGGACCGGTGACCTCGGCCATGGCGGCTTTCGTCGCTGCCAGCGGTTTCAGCCCGGCCTCGAGCTGTCGTTCGACATTCTCGACCACCACGATGGCATCATCGACGACAAGGCCGATCGCCAGCACCATGCCGAGCAGGGAGAGCATGTTGAGCGAGAAGCCCATCATCTCCATGACGACGAGCGTCGCCACCAGCGACACCGGAATGGCGATCGTCGGAATGATTGTGGTGCGCCAGCTTTGCAGGAAGATGAACACCACGGCGACGACGAGAACCAGAGCCTCGCCAAGCGTGATCAGCACGTCATGCATGGAGGCCGAGACGAAGCGCGTCGTGTCGTAGTGCATGGCATAGCTGACGCCCTTGGGGAAGCGGGCGGACAGCTCCTGCATCTTGTCCTTGACGCGCTGCTGCAAATCGAGCGCGTTGGAGCCGGGCATCTGGTAGACGGCGAGCACCACGGTCGGGTCCTTGCCGAAAAAGGCCGACGACGAATATTGCAGGGCGCCGAGCTCGATGCGGGCGACGTCGCGCAGCCGCACCAGCGAGCCGGTGGTGGTGTTGGCGCGCACCACGATGTCGCCGAACTCCTTGGGATCGCTCAACCGGCCGACGGCATTGACCTGCATCTCGAAAGCGGTGCCGGCAGGCGCCGGAGACTGGCCGATCTTGCCGGCGGCCACCTGGACGTTCTGCTCGGCAATGGCGTTCTGGACGTCGACAGCGGTGATGCCGAGATTGGCGAGCTTGTCCGGATCGAGCCAGACGCGCATCGAATAGCGCCGCTCGCCGAATATCTGCACGTCACCGACACCGGGCAGCCGCTTCAGCGGGTCGACCACTTGCAGATAGGCAAGGTTCGACAGCGCCACCGGATCGACGGAGCCGTCGGGCGAGGTGAGATTGACGATGAGGACAAAGTTCGGATTCTGCTTCTTGATCGTCACGCCGCCCTGATTGACGATCGCCGGCAGCGACGAGGCAGCCTGCGAGACGCGGTTCTGGACGTCGACGGCGGCGGTGCTCAGGGAATAGCCGACATCGAAGGTGATGGTGATCGTCGAGGAACCGTCATTGGAGCTGGTCGACGACATGTAGGTCATGCCTTGCACGCCGTTGATCTGCTGCTCCAGCGGCGTCGTCACAGTGTCGGCGACCACCTGCGCGCTGGCTCCCGGATAGTGGGCGCTGACCACGACCTGCGGCGGTGTGATGTCGGGAAACTGCGAGACGGGCAGCAGGAAATAACAAATCGTCCCGGCGAGCACCATGATGATGGCGATCGCCGAGGCGAAGATCGGGCGGTGAATGAAGAAGTTTACCACGACACGCACGCCTCTCCGGCTGCTCTTGCCCTGCCGAACGCAGTGGCAACCCTGGACAGCCTCTGGCCGCGTCCGAACTCTTCCGACGAACGGAGCAACGGCACCTCGCCGCGCTGCGAACCGGCAAGCGTGCGCAGCATTGTTTCGAAAGCACGCGGATCGACCCCGTCGGCTTTCATGACCAGCCGGATCATCGGATCCCGAACGGCTTCATCTATGGTAAGATCGCGGCGCTGTGGCATTGGCCGGCTCCTTGTCTGTCGATTCGCAGCCCATGCTCGCGAACCGTTTTTCATCTCTTCACCGGCCGGAGCCGCATGAAATGCAATTTTTCGCCCGCCCCGATCTGGCCGGACCAGATCACGGTCTTGTTATTGACGGCGGACGCCATAGGTGTTACCAGTAAGTAACATTCTGGAAGTTACAGACCGGTAACACCCTAGTCAAGAGGTGGCCGAGGGATTTTTGGAAACGAAGGAGATCAATGATGACAGACGGCGTCGTGGAGCGTCCTCGTCCTCGGGATCGGATCCTGGAGACGGCGCGCGACATGTTCCACAAGCACGGCATCAAGGGCGTCGGCGTCGACGCCATCACCGAGGCTGCCGGCACGAACAAGATGACGCTCTACCGTCATTTCGAATCCAAGGACGATCTGATCATCGAATGCCTGCGCGCCACCGCATCAAAGGCCGGCGCGATGTGGGACGCATTCGAAGCCGAGCACCCGGGCGACAAGCTCGCGCAACTGCATGCCTGGGTTCGCAAGGCGGCCGAGATGCTTACGGCCGATTGCCGGGGCTGCGACATGGCCAACGCCGCGGTTGAGCTGACTGAACCCGACCATCCGGCCAGGCGCGTGATCAAGGAACTCAAGGAAGCCCAGCGCGAGCGCCTGGTGGCGCTCTGCCGGGGCGCCGGCATCGGCCAGGCCGAACTTCTGGCCGATACGCTTTCGCTGCTGTGCGAAGGCGCGCGCGTGAGCGTGCAGACCGTTGGCACCGAAGGTCCCAGCGCGCAATTGGTGCGCATGGCGGAAGGGTTGATCCAGTCCTTCAGGGGCGGAGCCGCCGCGGGCTGATCCATCGGCAAGGCTCATTGGCGCCGGACAGCGCGTGCGCTTCCGGTCTGCCGTGGCTTTGATGTTGCGTGGATTCCCTGCCGTTCCCGGAAATGTCCGGCATGCAATAAAAAAGCCCGCTGCCGGGAGGAGGTGGCAGCGGGCTCGATTTCGAATGTGGTGCGGGAGGAGGTGCACCCCACTCAGCGCCGGCATCGCATCTGGGAGGAGTAGATGGCCGACAACCAAAAGCTATGAGTTGCCCAATGATTCGGCAATCGTGAATCGTGCATAGCAGCTGTGCAGATTCGCCGTATCGCTCGCGACGTGATCGGAAGGCCTCGCGGCCCGCGTCACTGCACCGGGACGTTTTCCCGGAAGATCAGCCGCGGCTCGATGAATTTCCGCGTCAGGTAGGGCGCCGATGATGCGATCGAGCCAAGCAGGCGGATGACCGATTGCTCGGCGATCAGCCTGGCATTCTGGTCGATGACGACGTCGGCGAGATCGTCGACGAGATAGCCGCGCGTTTCCCTCGTCAGGTCGTGACAGATGAATACCGGCTTGCGGTTGGGCCTGGCCTCCCGGATGGCCTTGGCAACGCCGGAGCGTCCGGCTCCAATGCAATAGATGCCGAGCAGTTCCGGCTCGTTGCGCAGCGCCTTCATGGTTTCGGCATAGCTGGCACCGGTCTCGTCGTTGATCTCGACGGCGCTGCTGACGCTCAGGTTGGGGAACTCCTCGCCGAGCACGGAGCGGAAACCCATCTCACGTTCCTCATGGCCGCGATAGGAGCGCGAGCCGACCACCATCGCCAACTGGCCCTCGCGGTCGGCGAGGAAGCGCCCCATCAGGAGTGCGGCGGTCCGTCCCGCCACCCGGTTGTCTATGCCGACATAGGCCGAGCGTGGTGCGGCCGGAATATCGGACACCAGCGTCACCAGGCGAATGCCGGCCTCGACGATGTCGCGCAGGATGTTGCGCGTCCTGGGATGATCGACGGCGATGACGCCGACGCCGTTGGCTTTCAGCGACAGGTTTTCGACGGCGGTCTGCAAAGCGTTCGGCGAGATTCCGGCGAGGTTGTGGATCCGGCACGAGGCAACGAGCGGCAGGCGCGAGGCATAATCCTCGATATGCCTGGCCAAATCCTGCATGAAGGCGTTGCTGCCGATCGGCAGGAAGAATTCCAGATTGGCCGGCCGCGAGGGGAGCGTTACCTGATCGGCGACCGGCAGATAGCCGAGCTGCTTGGCGGCCTCCATGACGCGCTGCCGGTTGGCCGCGCTGACCCCCTTCCGGTTGTTGAGCACCCTGTCGACCGTCGCCGTCGACAGTTCGCAGTTCCTGGCGATGTCAGAGACGGTGGCTTTCATGCCGCAACCCTATTGCCGATGCGATGGCACGCCAGACGGGCGATTTGAGCGGCGCCGATCGCGCCCATCGCCCGGATGCCCATTCTGCTGTTTCGCCAGGGATGTTGCGCTCGTCCTCAATGCGACCCCTTGCCATCGGCGATGGCGTCGCGGATCTCCTTGTCCGACATGCCGGTGATGACGCGTTCAACCTCCGCCACGCTGGTCGTCTTGGGGTCGATGTCCCCGGCCACCACCTTGCCGCGCCGCATGACGACGATGCGGTCCACCACCTGGAAGACATGGTGGATGTTGTGCGCGATGAAGATGCAGGAATGGCCGGAATCGCGCGCGCTGCGCACGAAGCTCAGCACGCCCTGGGTTTCGGCGACGCCGAGATTGTTGGTCGGTTCGTCGAGGATGATGAGATCGCTGTCGAAATGCATGGCGCGCGCTATCGCCACCGCCTGGCGCTCGCCGCCGGAGAGCGAGCCGATCGGCGTCGTCGGCGGAATGTTCTTGGAAATGCCGACCTGCTTGAGTAGGTCGCGGGCGACCGTGTTCATCGCCTCCTGGTCCATGCGGTTGAGGAAGCGCGGCGGCTTGATCGGCTCGCGCCCGAGGAACAGATTGCGGGCGATCGACAGCTGCGTGACCAGCGCCGAGTCCTGGTAGATGGTCTCTATGCCGTTGGCGATGGCGTCGCTGGTGTTGCGCAGGTTCACCTTCTTGCCGCGGATGAAGATGTCGCCGCTGGTCAGCGGCACCGCGCCCGACAGCACTTTGATCAGCGTCGACTTGCCGGCGCCATTGTCGCCGAGCAGGCCGACGATCTCGCGCTCGTTGACATGGAAATTGGCGTCCACCAGCGCCTGCACGCGCCCGTAGGACTTGCGGATGTTCTGCATGCGGATCAGTGGCTCGGCCATGGTTCACGTCCCTGCCTGATGCCGGCGTTCCAGCCATGAATGAAGCGCCATCATGCCAAGGATGATCGCGCCGATGAAGATGTTGTAGGCAAGGCCGGGCACGCCGATCAGCACGATGCCGTTGCGCATGACGCGCAGGATCAGGATGCCGAGCACGGTGCCGATGATGGTGCCGCGCCCGCCCGTCAGCGCCGTGCCGCCGATCACCACCATGGCGATGACCTCGAGTTCGTAGCCGGTGCCGCTGTTGGGGTTGGCCGCCGAGGTGCGCAGCGAGGAGATGACGCCTGCAAGCGAGGCCATGACCGAGGACAGCACGAACAGGCCGATCTTGACGCGGCTGACATTGACGCCGCGCGCCCTCGCAGCGTTCGGGTTGCCGCCGGCGGCCTGGATCCAGTTGCCGGTGCGGCTTTGCGTCAGCACATAGCCCAGCGCGATGGCCGCGGCGATGAACCAGAACAGCGACATGTAGATGCGGAACGGGCCGATGAAGAAATCGCCGACCAGCGCCTCCGCCAGCCAACTGCCCTCGGCGCTCCAGGTGCGCTGCGGAAAGCCGTCGGTGACGAACAGCGCGGTGCCGCGCACCACCAGGAGCATGCCGAGCGTGACCAGAAAGGACGGGATCTTGAGCTGCGTGACGAACCAGCCATTGACCAGGCCGATGAAGGCGGCGACCAGCAGCGCGACAACGAAGCCCATCTCCAGCGAGGTGAGGCCGCTGTTGAACAGCGTCCACATCAGCACCGGCGAGAAGCCGAACAGCGAGCCGACGGAAAGGTCGAATTCGCCCGACGTCATCAGCAACGTCATCGCCAGCGCGATCAGCCCGAGCTCGACCGTGAAGGCCAACGTGTTGGAGATGTTCTGGGGTGACAGGAAGTCGTGGTTGAAACCCCAGAAGACGGCGATCTCGACGACGAGCAGCACGAAGGGGCCGAATTCCGGCCGCGCGATCAGGCCTTGGACAAGCGAACGATTTTCCACGTGTAACCCGCGACTGGTTGGAATGGGCCGGACCATCGGGCCGCATCAAACGGCTCGATACCAGGCGAAAGGGCGGGACGCCGCACGCCCGGTGGACGCGCGGCGCTGGAGATCAGGGGCTATTTGCCGGACAGGATCTTGTCGTAGATCTCGGCGGTATCTTTCTCATAGAGCGCGCCGGTGATGACGTTGAAGCCCGGGGGAATGCCGCTTGCGGCCATGTTGGCGAGCGACAGCGCGACATAGCTGGTCGCTTGCGGATCCTGCCACTGGCCGGCATTGACGTAGCCGTTCAGCACTTCCTGGGTGGTGTCGAGCGAGTTGCCCCAGCCGACGACGGGGATTTCGCCGGGCTTGACGCCGACTTGGTCGAACACGCGTTTGATCGAGCCGGTGACGAGGTCGCCAAGGCCGATGATCGCCTTCACCTTGGCCTTGTTGGCGGTGAGATAGTCGACCATGCGGTTGATCACCTCGGCCTGGTCGAGCGTCGCCTCGGTCACCTCATAGGTGATGCCGAGCGGCTCGAACACGCTCTTGATGCCTTCCTCTTCCTGCACGCCATAGGTGGCGCCGGGAATCTCGACAGGCATCCAGACGAAGTCGCCCTTCTTCACCAGGCCCTTGTCGACCAGATACTGCGCCCAGTGCTTGCCGAAGGTGACATTGTCGCCGCCGACATAGGCGTTGAAATTGGCCTTGGGATCGGGCGTGTTGAAATTGATGATCGGAATGTTGGCCGCGCGGGCTTCCTTGACGATCTCGACAAGGCTGCCCGGATCGGGGCTGGTGGTGGTGATGCCGTCGGCCTTGGCCGAGATCGCGGCCCGCACCGCCTCCTGCTGCGAGGCGACGTCGCCATTGTGGAACGAGGTGTTGACGGTATTGCCGGTGTCCTTGGCCCATTGCTTGGCGCCGGCAAGGAAGTATGTCCAGACCGGATCGGCCGGGCCGCCATGTGAAATCCAGTAGAACGTCTTGGCCTGCGCCGCCGCCGGAATGACCGTCAGCGCGACCAGCAGGCCGTATAGAACCACTCTTAACCGTGTCAGCATTTGATTTCCTCCCGTTTGAAACTGATCAGTTCGAAACCGCCCTCTTGATCGGGCAAGACCGCGTCCTCCTCGCCAACGCCGTGTTGGATGATCAGAGCATCCTCTTTTTCGACAAATGGCAAGCCTCCACCTGTCAGTCGTAGTCGGCGCCTGACGGGGCGCCATCAGCGGTCCCATCAGATTGCATCAGTTCGGATGATTTTCGCGGCAGGCGATACCGGCCTCGAGGGTCGCCGGAGCGATGATTGACCGCCCTCGGGTGAACCCAGAGCTAGAGGAGGCCGGCCCTGGCAAGATCGTGCATCAGATGGCTGGCGCCGTAGGTCCAGTGCGGGCAGTCCGGCGACAGTCGCACCCGGTTGACCAGCGCGCCGAATTTCTCCGACGAGATGGTGACGATGTCGCCGACCTTATGGGTAAACCCCTTGCCCTTCTCGCCGCGGTCCTTCGAAGGCACGAACATGGTGCCGAGATAGAGCGCCAGGCCGTCCGGGTACTGGTGATGCGGGCCCATGGCAGCCGCTACGAGCTCTTCGGGAGAGCGGCTGATCTCGGCCATCGAGCTCGCGCCCTCCAGCGAGAACCCGTCCTCACCTTCCACTTTCAGCCGGACCACGGCCCGCTTTACGTCGTCGATGGAGAACGTGCCGTCGAACAGGCGGATGAAGGGGCCGAGCGAGGCGGAGGCGTTGTTGTCCTTGGCCTTGCCGAGCAGCAGTGCGGAACGCCCTTCGACATCGCGCAGATTGACGTCGTTGCCGATGGTGGCGCCGACGATCCTGCCGCTTGAGGCGGCGATCATGGCGATCTCCGGCTCCGGATTGTTCCAGGTAGAGACGGGATGCAGGCCGACATCGGCGCCGAAACCGACCGAGGCCATCGGCTGGCATTTGGTGAAGATCTCGGCGTCGGGGCCGATGCCCACTTCCAGATATTGCGACCAGGCGCCGCGTGCGATGAGCTTGGCCTTGATCTCCATCGCCTCCGGCGAACCGGGCTTGAGCTTGGACAGATCGTGGCCGATCAGCCCGGCAATGTCGGCGCGGATGGCGTCGGCCTTTTCCGCCGAACCGCGCGCCTGTTCCTCGATGACACGTTCCAGCAGGCTGACGACGAAGGTGACGCCCGAGGCCTTGATCGCCTGCAGGTCGACGGGGGAGATGAGATAGGGCCTTGCCGGATCACGCGCGGCCTCGAAACTGTTGGCCGCGATGTCATCGAGCGAGCCGATCGGCTTGCCCTTGGCCGAGCGCACATAACCGGCCGGATCGGCCATCTCGCAGATACCGCGCACGGTCGGCGCCGTGCTCGACGTGATGTCGAAGACGGTGCCATCACGCACCGTGACCACCAGGGGATGCGAGGCGTCGCTGCTTCTGGCGCGCCCGACAAAAAGGCCTTCGGCGGGCAGATGCATCGGGTTTGTCATGCGTGCGGTCCTCTGATCATCAAAAATGCGGCTTGCCGGTTCGGCGCGGCACTTTCACCGGATTCCTGTCAAAGGTCTATCCCGTTTGTGGTGAGCCAGGCGCCATGTCTGCCGGCGTCGTCGGCGATTGGCGTACCGCAAGGAAGCACTCCTTCGGGGGTTGAATGCATGCGGCGGTGCGGGAGTCCCGACGCCTGCGTCATTTTCCGGCTTGCGTTTGTTCTCGTTTTGTTCTAACATGCCCAACCTGAGTCAATTGGCGGACGAGATCAGTATGAGTGGGCAACCCGCATTCGGAACCGCGAAGAACGGCCAGGCCTTTTTCCGATGGGAACAGGCCGGGAAGCATTTCCACCGGCTGTTCTTTGCCATCCTCGTCGGCAGCGCGATTGCTGGTCGTCTCGCGCGAAAGGCCATTGCCTTGAACCGTGAGTTCGGATTGCAAGGCTGGCTGGTTCCGGAAAATCACATCCACGTCTCGCTTGTCGGCCTCGGCGACCATGAGGAGTACCCGCAGGAGTTGGCAGAGGCCGCCTGTCATATCGGATCGATGATCGTTGCAAAGCCCTTCGAGGTCTCGTTCGATCGCCTGTCGGCTTTTGGCGGTGGTGCACTGGTCCTGCGCGGCAGCGATGGCAATCCGCCGCTGCAGAAGTTCTGGCGTGACCTCACGGCGGTGATCTCGGACAGCCCGCTAAAACCCTTTCTCACCAGGTCCATCGAACCGCATGTCACATTGCTTCGTGATGAAGTGGGCGTTCCCAGCATTCGCGAGCGGTCGATCGATCCGATCGGCTGGACTGTCCGGGATTTTGTGCTGATCCACAGTCTCATTGGGAAGGGCGCCTACAAGCAGCCCGGACGTTGGCGGCTGACCGGCCAGGACGATGCACTGCCCGCCATGTGAGAGCCTGGAATCGTCCTCGCATAGTCCGCGCGGTCCATCATCCTGACATGGCATGTCAGCTACCAGACGGCACGACGATGGCAGGCCGCCAACCTTTCCCTATTTGCAATGCGTCTGAACAGGAGGAACACATGACCAACACGGAAATTGCCAAGGATTTCACGGAGCTTCTCAAGCGCGGTGACTACGAAAGTGCTGCCGAGAAATACAACGCCGACGACATCGTCAGCTATGAGGCCATGGAGGGGCCGATGGCCGTCTGCCGCGGCAAGGACGCCGTCAAGCAGAAAGGCCAGTGGTGGCAGGAAAACAACGAAGTCCATGGCGGCTCGGTCGAGGGCCCTTATGTCAACGGCGACCAGTTCGCCGTGCGCTTTACATTTGACATAACGCCCAAGGCCACGGGCCAGCGTGTCACCATGGACGAGGTTGGCCTGTACACGGTCAAGAACGGCAAGATTGCCGAAGAGCGCTTCTATTATTGAGACGGGTTTTCGGCTGTCGGCACATTTCGCCGCATCCTGAGCGGCCAGGATCATGTCCTGGCCGCTATCCGACCTGATGCACATCGTCGTCACGGATCGGCGACCGCGCGCCCGCCATTGAAGAAACTTACTCTTCGATGGTTCTGCCGGGCCGCTGGCAAAGCGCGCCGGGGCTGCTTAATCTGCGGCCAGATTCGAAGTCCGGAAGGCACCTGTTTTGACGATCACCATGTACGGCATCACCACCTGCGACACGATCAGGAAGGCCCGCGTCTGGCTGGATGGCCACGACGTGCCTTACCGGTTCCACGACTATCGGGCCGAAGGCATCGAGGCGGGCAGGCTGGATGGCTGGGTCCGCAAGGTCGGCTGGGAAAAGCTGCTCAATAAGGGCAGCACCACGTTCCGCGAGTTGCCGGACAAGGATAAGCAGGGCCTGGATGAAAGGAAGGCCAAGGCACTGATGCTGGCCAAGCCGACGATGATCAAACGGCCTGTGCTCGAGGTTGGCGACCGCATCCTGGTCGGGTTCAAGCCGGATGTTTATGAGGCGGCGGTGGTCGGGAAGTAGGGCGCGGTACACTCTCAATTCGTCATCCTAGGGCGGAGCAAGGAGCGAAGCGACGCGGCGCAGACCCTAGGATCCATGCCGTTACTTTTGGGCGTCGCAGCCGTGCTGATTCTGCTCCGTTGCATTTCCGGACGGACGTCACGGCATGGATCCTCGGGTCAAGCCCGAGGATGACTAAGGGACAGGTCACTGTCCTCTCAGATACCCCGCCAGTGCCACGGCATTGTTGTGCGCCTCGTCATGGGCGCCGTAGAGCAGCGTCACCTTGCCGTCGCGGAGCAGGGCGCGCAGTTGCGCCACGGCCTCGCCATTGCCTTCCAGTTCGGCACGATACCGCTTCTGGAACTCGGCCCATCGTTCGGGCTCGTGCCCGAACCACTTGCGCAAGTCGGTGCTCGGCGCGATGTCCTTCAGCCATAGCGCCAGCGCGGCATGCTCCTTGCTGACGCCACGTGGCCAGACTCGATCGACCAGGACCCGCTGCCCGTCATCGAACGAGGGTGGTTCATACACCCGCTTGACCGCGATCTCGAAGGCCATCCGCTCTCCTTCGTGCGCTCTCGTCAGGCCCACTCGCCCTTGCGCATGACCGGCACGCGACTGCCGTCCCTGCCGACGCCGTCGATGTCGATCTTGTCCGAGCCGATCATCCAGTCGATGTGGATGAAGCTCTTGTTGCCGCCGCGCTCCGCGATCTCGGCCTGGCTGAGCGAGGCGCCGTCGACGAAGCACTTCGAATAGCACTGGCCGAGCGCGATGTGGCAGGCGGCGTTTTCGTCGAACAGCGTGTTGAAGAACAACAGGCCGCTCGCCGAGATCGGCGAGGAATGCGGCACCAGCGCCACTTCGCCAAGCCGGCGTGCGCCCTCGTCGGTGTCCAGCACTTTCTTCAGCACGTCCTCGCCCTTCGAAGCCTTCGCCTCGACGATCCTGCCGCCCTCGAAACGCACCGAGATCTCGTCGATCAGCGTGCCCTGGTAGGAGAGCGGCTTGGTCGATGAAACATGGCCTTCAACCCGCCGCGCATGTGGCGTGGTGAAGACCTCCTCGGTCGGGATGTTGGGATTGCAGGTGACGCCGTTCTTGGCGGTGGAGGCGCCGCCCATCCACTCATGGCCGTCGGCCAGCCCGACCGTCAGGTCGGTGCCCGGCCCGGTGAAATGAAGCGAATGGAAAGCATGGCCGTTGAGCCATTCGGTGCGGCTGCGTAGGGCCGCATTGTGCGCCTTCCAGTTGCCGATCGGATCTTCCACGTCCACCCGCGACGCGGCGAAGATGGCGTCGGCGAGCTTGGCCACCGCAACGTCGTCGGCATCATCGGGGAAGACCTGCTTGGCCCAGGCGAGATCGGGATAGGCGACGATGTTCCAGTTGATGTCGAAGCCGGTGATCTTTTCCAGCGCCGGCTGGTAGGCCATCGAATTGGCCTTGTTGGCGCGCGCCACGTTCGCCGGGTCCTGCGCCGACAGGAGCGAAGGATCTTCGCCGCGCACGGCAAGTCGCGCCGCATTGTTGGAGAAGGCTTTGGCCATGCCTTCATAGAGCCAGCCGGCGGCGCGGTCGAAGCCGGCGTCCGCGCCATAACGAAAGCGCGCCAGCGTGATCTCGTCATCGTTGAAGATCGGCGTCACCAGCCCCGCGCCGGCCTTGTAGGCATGCTCGACGATGCGCCGGGTCAGCGGCAGCGCGGCGATGGAGGAGGTCAGCACCAGGTCCTGCCCGGGCTGCAATTGCAGCCCCACCTTGATGGCGACTTCGGCCAGCCTGTCGAGCTTCACCGGGTCGATCGTTGCGGAAACGCCGCGCGAATGTGTGGTCATGATCCTGCCTGCCGTAGTTTGATGTCGGACTCTACATAGACCGGCGCCACGGTGCTTTCCACCGTGATCGCATCGCTCGTGCCCGTCTTCGCGGAGCCGAACCGCGCCATCGTCGCCTCGATCTCTTCCCTGATCCAGAGCTTGAAATCCCGGACCTTGCGGCTTTCGGCCTTGGCGGCGGAGGTCACCAGCCAATAGCCAAGCCCGCTCTGGGCGCGGATCCCGAACGGCGCGACGAGCCGCCCGTCGGCCAGCGCGTCGGCGGCGAGCAACTGCCAGCCCAGCATCACACCATGGCCGGCAATCGCCGATTCCAGGCAAAGCATCGGATCGGTGAAGCGAGCGCCCTTCAGGAAAGTGACTGGTTCGACACCGGCGGCGTCGAACCAGCTTTCCCAGTTGATCATCGCTCGTTCGTCGGTAATCGCGCAGGTCTGGGCAAGGTCTTCGATCGATTTCAGTTTCTTCGCTATCGAGGGCGCGCAGACCGGGAACACCTCTTGTGCCAAAAGCAACTCCGCCTTGCTGGCCGGCCATGTGCCGTCGCCAAGCCGGATGGCGATATCGATATCGGAATGGTCGAGGTCGGCCAGCCGCACCGAGGCGTCGATGCGCAACAGCACGTTGGGATGCCGGGTGAAGTGATGCGACAGCCGCGGCAGCAGCCATTTCGAGGCGAATGCCGGCGCCACGGAAACCACCAGCGTGCATTGGCGCGCCTCGTCGGCCAGCGCCACGGCCTGGGTGAGCTCGCGGAAACCCGCGCCGAGGCGCGTCGCGAACATGGCGCCGAATTCGGTCAGGACCAGCCCCTTGGCCGTTCTCTCGAACACGGCCTGGCCGAGCTGCTGCTCCGCGCGCTTTATCTGCTGGCTGACGGCGCTGGCCGAAACGTTGAGTTCGCCGGCGGCCGCGGCGAGCGAGCCGAGACGGGCGACGGTCTCCACGGCGCGAAGGCCGTTGAGGTGGACGCGGTTGAGCATGGCCATTGAGTTTTTCTAAACCAGCGGGGCTGAAATCTCAATTGAAAGTGATGCCGAAAGCGCAGACTTTATTCACGGGACAGGCCTGCGGAGGCTGACATGTTGAGGCTGTTATCGTCGCTCAAGATAGTATTCCCTGTGCACGAGCCGCCAGACGGCTGCGAAATGGTCGCCTGGCTGGCCGATCCGCTTGCGCATCCCGTGCTCGACGCCATGTCGGAGCGTGAGCTCGGCGACATGCCGTTCCGGCTGACGGCGCGACGCACCGCCCACGAGACGGCGCAAGCGGGCTGCCGCTGATTGGTGCTGACGGCCCGGCGCCTGGCCCAACGCAAGCGCGTTGTGTCGCCGATCTTCGCACTTATTGTGCACCGCGATGACATCCGCCACCTCAACAGCGCTGCGGTTCGCTTTCGCCGGCATGATCGCCATGGCTGTCGCCATGGGCATTGGTCGTTTCGTCTATACGCCGATCCTGCCCGGCATGATGGAAGAACTCCATCTGTCGGCGGCCGATGCGGGCTGGATCGCGTCAGCCAATTATCTCGGCTACCTCGCCGGCGCCTTCGCCGCGGCGGGCGGCTGGGCGCATGGGCGCGAGCGCCTGCTGATGCTGGCCGGCCTCGGCGCCAGCGCCTTGCTTGCCGCGCTGATGGGCTTGTCGGATACGATCGCCGCCTTTCTCGTCATCCGCTTTCTTGCAGGCCTGGCCAGCGCCTTCGTCATGGTGTTCCTGGCCAGCATTGTTTTCAGCCATCTTGCCGCGGCCGGCCGCAGCGATCTGCAGGCGTGGCATTTCGGCGGCGTCGGCCTCGGCATCGCCCTGTCCTCGGTGCTGATGGCGGCCCTGGTCAGCGAACATGCCGGCTGGGCGGCGGGCTGGCTGTGGTCGGCGGCGATCTCGGCTTGTGGCTTCGTCGTCGTGGCGCTGTTGGTGGACAGCGGTCCGCTGGCCAGCGGCGATACCGGCCGCGAGCCGGCGCTGCCAAAAGACCGCTCGCTGACCAAGGTGATCGTCGCTTACGGCTTGTTCGGCTTCGGCTACGTGGTAACGGCGACCTTTCTTGTCGCCATTGTCCGGCAAGGCGGCGGCGGACGCGTGTTCGAGGCGGTGGTCTGGATGGTCACCGGTCTTGCCGGCTTTCCCTCGGTCTGGCTCTGGCAGAAGATATCGGCACGGATCGGCCTTTACGCGACCTATGCGCTGGGATGTTTCGTCGAGGTCGTCGGCATTGTCGCAAGCGTCGCGGTGGGCGGGCGCACCGGGCCGCTGCTCGGCGGCCTGCTCGTTGGCGGCACGTTCATTGCCATCACCGCGATCGGCCTGCAGACCGCGCGGCAACTGGCGCCACAAGCTCCCCGGCGGACCTTCGCCTTGATGACGGCTTCGTTCGGTCTTGGCCAGATCATCGGCCCGATTGCCGCCGGGCTCCTGGCGCAGGCGTCGGGCGATTTCTTCCTTGCCTCGATCGCCGCCGCGGCCGTTCTGGTCGCCTCCGGCGTCATCATATGGTCGGCCGCGCCAAAATCGCCATGATTGTGGGTTTGCTCGGTGCCGGGCATCGGGCATGGGCATTTTCTTTCCCCCTAATGTGTGACTTTATGCCCGCTGAACTCAGCTGATTTGCGCAAAAACCGAGGAATTCGCCACAGTGTTCGTATCCTTCTTCCCGCAGCCGAAGCTGTTTTTCTCTTCGGCCGCCGTCTGGAGCCTTGCGGCGATCCTGTTCTGGTTTTTCGGGGGTGAGCAACTGGGCGCCGTCTTCGGCCTGCCGCCGGCAGCAGCCGGTGCACCGCCCATTATCGGCATCGCCGTCCTCGTCTCGAAGCCGTTTCTCTGGTTCTACATCTACTTCGCGTTTTGCGTGGTCGCTTTCTATGCGTTCTGGAGCTGGTATTCGCCGCATCCGTGGCAACGCTGGTCGATCCTGATGACGGCGGTCATCCTGTTCTTCATCTATTTCAATGTGCAGGTCAGCGTCGCCGTCAACGCCTGGTACGGGCCCTTCTTCGACTATGTGCAGGGGCTGATGTCGGGCACCGGAAAATCGACCAACGCCGAATTCTACATTGGGCTGGCCGATTTCTCGTGGCTTGCGCTGGTCGGCATGAACGTGCAGGTGGTCAACGCCTTCATCGTCAGCCATTGGATCTTCCGCTGGCGCACGGCGATGAACAACTACTTCGTCGAGAACTGGGGCAGGCTGCGCCACATCGAAGGCGCCTCGCAACGTATCCAGGAGGACACGATGCGGTTTTCCCAGATCATGGAAGATCTGGGTTCCAGCTTCGTCCAGTCGATCATGACGCTGATCGCCTTCCTGCCGGTCATGATCCAGTTGCAGGCCCATATAACCGAGTTGCCGATCATCGGCGCGATCCCCCAGCCATTGGTGGTCGCGGCACTGGCCTGGTGTCTGTTCGGAACGATTTCGGTCATGATTGCCGGCATGAAGCTTCCAGGGCTGCAGTTCCGCAACCAGCGCGTGGAGGCGGCCTACCGCAAGGAGCTCGTTTACGGCGAGGATCATGCCGACCGGGCCCAGCCCGCCACCACCGCCGCGCTGTTCGCCAATGTTCGCCACAATTATTTCCGGCTGTATTTCCACTACATCTATTTCAATGTCGTCCGGTACACCTACCTGCAGGCCGACAATATTTTCTCGCTGCTGATCCTCGGGCCGTCGCTGGTCGCCCACAAGATAACGTTCGGCGCGCTGAACCAGATTTCGAATGCATTCGGCAAGGTGACAGGTTCCTTGCAGTTCCTGCTCACCTCCTGGTCGACCATCGTCGAACTGCAATCGGTGCATAAGCGCCTGCGCGCCTTCGAGGCGACGCTGCAGGGCGAGCCGCTGCCGGAAATCGACCAGCGCTATCTGGCGCGGCAAGGCGCCGAGGATCCCGCTTAAGTCAGGAAAGACCTGGGTGCGAAACGGGTCGGCGGCTCAGCCGCCGACGGAAGCCTGCTTCTGGCCAGAACCCTGCCGCGAGATGTAATCGCGAAAA
This sequence comes from Mesorhizobium sp. B2-1-3, assembly GCF_006442495.1. NCBI lineage: Bacteria > Pseudomonadati > Pseudomonadota > Alphaproteobacteria > Hyphomicrobiales > Phyllobacteriaceae > Mesorhizobium > Mesorhizobium sp. B2-1-3. The sequence goes on along the minus strand of NZ_VFWL01000019.1, from coordinate 84,285 downwards.
CTGATGCATTCGACGTCTGATTTGACGCAGACCTCGCCGGCAAAACGCTCCAGCGCGTTCCAGTAGGCGCCGTCATTCATCAGCGCGAAATGGAAGCCGAGTTGCAGCGGAACGCGCTTGCCCCGGTATTGATCCTCGAAGGCGGCGCGGAAAGCCTGGTAGGTGCGGTCCGCGAACTCGCCTGCCTTGCTCGGCCGCTCGAAGCCGCCGGAATGCCTGACATAGAGATTGTAGTCCATGGCGATCACCGGCCGCGATTTCGGTCCTTCCGGGATCTGCGGCAGTGAAAAGCGCGCGAGGCCGGCGGTGGTCGGCGGCTGGACCGGGCCGCGCGAGACGCCGCTGGCGTCGAACCGGTAACCGGCGGCGGGCAGCGCCTCGTAGAGCGCCTTGCTCGTCGACAGATAGGGCGCGCGGAAGCCAACCACCGCATGCCGCGCGAAATCGCGCCAGCCGGTCGGCTCGGGCTCGATGCCGTTGATCGCATAGGCGTTTTCGAGGATGTGCTCGAACGAGGCGAACTCTTTCAGCCAGTCGGCCTTGCTCCAGTCCTTGCCGTCGAAATGGCCGCAGCCATGACTGGCGATGTCATGGCCTTCCGATGCCGCAAGCCCGATCTGCTCCAGCCGCTGGCTCACTTCCTGCGTCGAGGCGGCGAAGCCGATGTTGGATTTGCCCGATGTCTTGCCCGGCGCGGTGTATTGGCTGCGCGTTTCCGATGACAGCAGGAAGACACAGGAGAGGAAATAGGTGAAATGCGCTCCGGTGCGCTTCGCCAGCGCCCGGCTGCGCTTCCATTGCGAGATGTCGCGGGCGCTGTCGAAGGAGATGATGACGACCTGCTTCGGCCTTGCCGGCAAAGGCGCCCGCGAGCCGGGTGGATCGGCGAAAGCCGCACCGGCCGTGGCAAGCGAAGCGAGACAGAACGCGGCAACGCGAGACGAAAAGGATATTGGCAACAGCTACTGACCCCGGGCGGTTTTGGCCCCGCTATAGCGCAAATGTGGCGTGGGTGCGGTGGCCTTTTCGTCCGTTTGCCCCGCGAATAGGTGATTTTCCGGTCGAACCCCTTCCATGCCGACAAAATTTCGCTAAAACGCGGGCTCGCGAACGCTCCGGCCCGGGGCAGGAATGGTTTTATTGATGTCCGACGACAGTTTTATCCGTGAAGTCAACGACGAGATCCGTCGCGAACAGGCGCAGAAGCTGTGGGACCGTTTCGGCCCGGCCCTGCTTGTGGTCGCGGTGCTGGTCGTGCTCGGCACCGCCGCCTTCGTCGGCTACCGCTACTGGGACGAGACCCGCGCCAACCGTTCGGGCGATGCCTTCTCGCAAGCGTTGAAGCTGGCCAATGACGGCAAGAACGACGAGGCGCTGGCCGCGCTCGATCAATTGGAGAAGGATGGCTACGGCGCCTATCCGCTGCTCGCCCGCATGCGCGCGGCCACCGTCAAGGCCGACAAGGGCGACGTCGACGCAGCCGTCAAGGATTTCGACGAGGTGGCGGCCGACGCCGCCATTCCCCAGGGCATTCGCGACATGGCGCGGTTGAGGGCGGCGCTGCTGCTGGTCGATCACGGCTCCTTCGCCGATGTGTCGAGCCGCGTCGAGGCCCTGACCTCGGACACCAACACGCTGCGCCACACCGCGCGCGAGGCGCTCGGGCTGGCCGCCTGGAAGGAAGGCAAGACCCAGGATGCGCTGAAGCTGTTCGACCAGATCGCCGCCGATGACGGTGCCCCGCGCAACACCCGTGAACGGGCGACCCTGATGTCCGAGCTGATCCGCGGCTCGGGCAGCGCGTCGTGACATATGAGCTTCAAAGTCGCCATCATTGGCCGGCCTAACGTCGGCAAATCGACTCTTTTCAATCGGCTGGTGGGAAGGAAGCTGGCGCTTGTCGATGACACGCCGGGCGTCACCCGCGACCGCCGCGTCCATGCGGCAAAGCTTTACGACCTGCATTTCGACGTCATCGACACTGCGGGTTTCGAGGATGCCGCCGCCTCGACGCTGCCCGGCCGCATGCGTGCGCAGACCGAGATCGCTATCCGTGAGGCCGACCTGATCTTCTTCACCGTCGACGCCAAATCCGGCCTGTTGCCGGACGACCGGACCTTTGCCGAGATCGTGCGCAAATCCGGCAAGCCGGTCGTGCTGGTCGCCAACAAGGCCGAGGCGAAGGGCGCGCAGGGCGGCATGCTGGAGGCCTGGGAGCTCGGGCTTGGCGAGCCGGTTCCGGTCTCGGCCGAACACGGCCAAGGCATGCCCGACCTGCGCGACGCGGTGATCGCCGCACTTGGCGAGGCGAGAGCCTTTGGCGAGGATGAGGACGACGACGAGGAGATCGCCTCCAGCGAGGTGCTGATCGGCGAGGATATCGCCGATCCCGACGCCGACGAGGTGCCGGCCTATGACGACACCAAGCCGATGCGCATTGCCGTCGTCGGCCGCCCCAATGCCGGCAAGTCGACGCTGATCAACGCGCTGATCGGCGAGGAGCGGCTTTTGACCGGACCGGAAGCCGGCATCACCCGCGATTCCATCTCGGTCGATTGGGACTGGCGCGGCCGCCGTATAAAATTGTTCGACACCGCCGGCATGCGCCGCAAGGCCAGGATCCATGAAAAGCTCGAGGTCATGTCGGTGCAGGATGGCCTGCGCGCCATCCGCTTCGCCGAGATCGTCATCATCGTGCTCGACGCCACCATCCCGTTCGAGAAGCAGGATCTCCAGATCGCCGACCTGATCATCCGCGAGGGCCGCGCGCCGGTGATCGCCTTCAACAAATGGGACCTGATCGACAATCCGCAGGAACTCTTGGCCGAACTGCGCGAAAAGACCGAACGGCTTTTGCCGCAGGCGCGCGGCATGCAGGCGGTGACGGTTTCGGCCGAGACCGGACGGGGCCTCGACAAGCTCATGGAAGCCGTCATCCGCACGCACAAGGTCTGGAACAGCCGCGTCTCGACCGGCAGGCTCAATCGCTGGCTGGAAGGCATTCTTGCGCATCATCCGCCGCCCGCGGTTGCCGGTCGCCGGCTGAAGGTCAAATATGTCACGCAGGCCAAGACGCGCCCGCCGGGCTTCGTCGTCTCGTGCTCGCGCCCGGATGCGATGCCGCAATCCTATGTCCGCTATCTCACCAACAGCCTGCGCGAAGCCTTCGACATGCCGGGCGTACCGATCCGCATGGCGTTGAGGACTTCGGACAATCCCTTTGCCGGCAGGGCCAAGAAGCGCTGACGTCCGGGGGAAGGGTGCCAACCCTTCGACGCGGTGTAGACCCTGGAATGACGAAGAGGGGTTGCGACCAGGGCCTAGGCGACCTTCAGCAGGTTCTCATCCGTCCGCGCGCCCTCCGGTAGTGCCTGCCGCGCCGCTTCCAGCAGGATATCGGCGAGGCGGGCGGCCACCGGTTCGGGTTCGGCATCCCTGCGGTGCAGGAACAGCGTCATCCTGGGCAGCGCCGGCAGACCGGCAATCTCCGGCGTCATCGCGCTGACGCTGGCCGGCAGGCCGATGTCGGTGCGGATCGTCAGCCCGAGCCCGGCTGCAACAGCCGCCCAGATGCCACCAAGGCTCGGGCTGGAGAAGGCCATGCGCCAGGGCAGGCCGGCGCGGTCGAGCGTTTCGGTTGCGACCGTGCGCAACAGGCAAGGTGCTTCCAGCGCCACCAGCGGCAGCGGCTCGCCATGGCGCAGGCTGGTCTCGATGCGCTTTGCCGGGCCGATCCAGCGCATCTGCACGTCGGCGACATGCTGGCTGTATGGCAGCGTCGCGCCGCTGTGCCAGGCAAGTGCGATGTCCAGGCTGCCCGAGATGATCCGCTCCGCGAGCTCATGGCTGCGCGCGATGCGGGCCTCGATCTTGACTTTGGGATGGGCACGGGCGAAGCGGCCGAGCACGTCAGGTAGCACCGCCTCGCCAAAATCCTCCTGCAGGCCGAGCCGCACCCAGCCTTCCAGCTCGACATCATGGATGGCGGCGGCCGCCTCGTCATTGAGCTCGACCAGCCGCCGCGCATAGCCGAGCATGGTCTCGCCAGCTTCCGTCAGTGCCAGCCCGCGTCCCGACTTGCGGAAGATAGGCGTCGCCGCCTGCTCCTCCAGTTTCTTCAACTGCGCGCTGACCGCCGAGGTCGAGCGGCCAAGCCGGTCGGCCGCCTTGGCGAAGCTGCCAAGCTCCATTCCGGTGACGAAGCTTCTGAGGACGTCGAGGTCGAATGTCACGCGTCGCATGATAATCCCGTTTTTTAGGATTGTGCGTCAAAAACTTCCTGATTTTATGGACAAAGCTATGGCGATAGACATGCGCCGTCAAGGCCGGTCACCGGGCCGCAAACGGGAATGAAACCATGTCCGCCATCGTCACCCGCACCGATTGTCAGTCGACGCCACGGGCCGAAGGCTCCGGCTCCAGGACCTTCGCGCCCAACCACCGCTGGAAGGTGCTGGGCATCGGCGTCGCCGCCAATGCCGGTTTTTCCGCTACTTTCTCCGGCATACCGGCAACCGCGGTGCTGATGCGGCAGGGCTATCATCTCGGCAATGCTCAGCTCGGCCTGGCGCTTGGCCTTCTCGGTCTGGGCGTTGCGCTCAGCGAACTGCCCTGGGGCCTGCTCACCGATCGCTGGGGCGATCGCCGTGTGCTTTTGACCGGGCTCGGCGCCACGGCGGCATGGCTGTTCCTGATGGCGTTGCTTGTCGTTCCATCCCCGTCCGGCGTGCCGGGCGTTCATGTCCTGGCCGCCGCCTTGCTCGCCACCGGCCTGCTCGGCGGCAGCGTCAACGGTTCGAGCGGCCGCGCCATCATGGGCTGGTTCCGCGAAGGCGAACGCGGATTCGCCATGAGCATCCGGCAGACGGCGGTGCCGCTTGGCGGCGGGCTGGGCGCTCTTGTCCTGCCCTCGCTTGCCGCCAGGCATGGCTTCGCGGCGGTCTATGGCCTGCTCGCCGCCTTCTCCGTGATCTCCGCCTTCTTCGCCTGGCGCTGGCTGCACGAACCGCCGACGCAGGGTTCGGCCGCGCCGACCGTTCTGGCCGGGCCCCCGCCGCTGCGCAATGTCGAGGTCTGGCGCATCGCAGCGGCCATCGGCCTGCTGTGCTTTCCGCAAGTGGCCGTACTCACCTTCGCATCGGTCTTCCTGCACGACTTCGCCGGCATGGGGACCCTGGCCACCAGCGCAAGCCTCGCCGCCGTGCAGACCGGCGCCATGGCGATGCGCGTCTGGAGCGGCCGCTTCACCGACCGCCACGGCAACCGCCGGCCGTTCCTGCGCCTGTGCAGTGCGCTCAGCGCGCTTGCCTTCACGCTGCTCTGGCTGCTGGTCCTGGCCGGCCCGACCACATCAGGCGGCCAGCCCGTCGCTATGGCCACGCTTCCCGTGATGCTGATTGTCGCAGGCATCCTGGTCTCCGCCTGGCATGGCGTCGCCTACACCGAGCTTGCCACGCTTGCCGGCGCTGGCCATGTCGGCACCGCGCTCAGCCTGGCCAACAGCTTCGTTTTCATAGGTTTCTTCCTGGTTCCGGTGGCCATTCCGGGGCTCTTGCATCTCTGGTCCTGGCCCGGCGTTTGGTTGTCGGCGGCGGCGTGCGCGTTGATCGCGTGGCCCATCTTCCTGCGGCCGGCCTCCATGTCCGTCCCGCCGCAAAACCGCCCCACTTCGCAACCACGAGCCTGAGCCGACCGGGAAAACCCGATCGAAGCTGTTAACGTCCCATCAAGGTTAATGCATCATTTTGCTCTCCAGTGGGGTCAGTAGCGTTCCTGGAGAGAGTTCCGTGCATCGACGTGTCTTGACGCGCCTTGTTGCCGTCGCCGGTGAGAAGAAACGCAGCCTCGTGGCACCTTTCATCGTCGGCCTCGGCATCTGGATCGGATTTCCGACGGTTTCCGCCTACCAGGATATGACGAGCCTCGTTTCCGGCCTCGAGGCGCCGACCCGCTGGAATTCCTATGTCGAGAAATCCGTCGCCGGATCGGTCCATGCCGCCGAGATGCCGTTTGTCGACGACGCTGTGACGGGTTCGCTCTCCGGATCGGGGGTGCGCCTGCCCGGCGTCGGCGCCGTCTCCTTTCGCGGCAAGGGCGGCAAGGTCAGCACGACGCCCGATGAGGACCGCATTGTGCGCGCCGACAAGAAGGGCCGCATCGTCCAGATCTCTCCCGTCGCCCCGCCGAAGAACTTCAACGCCGGCTCGATCTTCGAGCGCACCTCATCCCTGCTGCGGCCCAGCATGGACAGCGGCCTGAAGATGGCTTTCGCCAAACCCCAGATCAAAGGCAAGGAAATCCAGATCGCCGCGGCATTCCACGCGCGTGAGGACAAGAAGCCGGATCCCGGCGTGTCGCCCATGCTTGCCGCCCTGGTCAACAACGATCATCCGGATGTGCTGGCGACGGCCTATGCGCAGGCCGCGCCCGATTATGCCAAGGCGTCGCCCTTCGAGGCCCTGCTCCAGGACGAGGAGCCCAACAACGGCCGTTTCATCCCGCCGATGGCCAAGGGCGACCATTCGTGGATCCAGAATCCACTTCCGGCGAGCGTCTTCTCCAAGCCCGAGCAGAAATGCCTGGCCAACGGCATCTATTTCGAGGCGCGGGGCGAATCCGTGCGCGGCCAGGCCGCCGTCGCCCAGGTCATCCTCAACCGTGTCCGCAATCCGGCCTATCCCAATTCGATCTGCGGCGTCGTCTACCAGAACGACAGCTGGTTCAACCGTTGCCAGTTCTCCTTCGCCTGCGACGGCAGGAAGAAGCGCATCGACAACCCGGTCGCCTACAAGACCGCGCAGGATGTCGGCATGGCGGTGACCGCCGGCAAGGTCTTCATTCCAGAAGTCGGATCGTCGACCCATTACTATGCCAATTACGTCCATCCCAACTGGGCGCGTACGATGCAGAAGATGACCAAGATCGGCCTGCATATCTTCTACCGCACCTATGGCGGCGGCTGGAGCTGAACGCCCGATAGGCGTCCATATTTTTGCGCGGCTGCGCGGTCTCTCGAAGAGCCGTCGCGCGGAGGATTCGCTCAAGGCGTCCGCGCCGCCATGGCGGGCACGATGTCGCACCTCTCTATTATATTGATTTCATTGTATAAAATACATGGTAACGAACTTCCGCCCGTGGCTTGACGGGCGCAAACCCTCTAACTATGTTGCCGGCGACTTTAGAAGCGGACGGACGGTGACGGTCTGCCCGGGCAGGGGGGTTGCGATGGCCGATGAAACTGGGCCAGGCGGAACCGGAGAAACCGGCCGCGGCAAGCAGCACGAAGCCGCCATCCGCGACGACGAACTTGAGCGCCGCCGGCGTGAACTTGAAGCATCGCTTGCGACAAGACGGCCGGACCGGCTCGAGGGGAAAGACGCGAAACCAGTGACCGGGTACGGTCAGGCACTCAAGCTGTCCAGCGAGTTCATCGCCGGGGTGGTGGTCGGTGCCGCCATCGGCTGGATCATCGACCGTCTGGCGGGGACATCGCCATGGGGTCTGATCGTGTTTCTGCTGCTTGGTTTTGGCGCGGGCGTGCTCAATGTCATGCGTTCGGCAGGCGTTGTGGCGGAATTCGGACAGGGCGACAAATCGCGCTCTGGCCGCAACGACAGCAAGTGACCGCTCTTCAGGCGGCATTTGGAAATAGCCGCCTTTCGACGGGCGGCATGGTAACAAGGCCGCATGCGGCACTGACGGGGTTTGAACGTGGCAGCTGACAAGGTCGATCCGATCCACCAGTTCCATATCAACAAGCTGATACCGATCGATATCGGCGGCTACGACTTGTCCTTTACCAATTCGGCGCTGTTCATGGTCGCGACCGTGGTCGTCGCCGCGGCATTCCTGTTTCTGACGACGTCGAGCCGCAGCCTCGTTCCCGGCCGGCTGCAATCGATCTCCGAAATGGCCTATGAATTCGTCGGCAACATGTTGCGCGACGCCGCCGGCACGCAGGGCATGAAGTTCTTTCCCTTCGTGTTTTCCCTGTTCATGTTCGTGCTGGTCGCCAACCTGCTTGGCCTGTTCCCGTATTTCTTCACCGTCACCAGCCACATCATCGTCACCTTCGGCCTCGCCGTCTTGGTTATCGGCACCGTGATTGTCTACGGTTTCGGCAAGCATGGCCTTGGTTTCCTCAAGCTGTTCGTGCCGCAAGGCGTGCCGGTGTTCCTGCTGCCGCTGGTGGTGCTGATCGAAGTGATCTCCTTCGTCTCGCGCCCCGTCAGCCTCTCGGTTCGTCTGTTCGCCAACATGCTCGCCGGGCACATCACGCTGAAGGTCTTCTCCGGCTTCGTGGTCAGCCTCTCGGCGCTGGGCGCGGTCGGCGTCGCTGGCTCGGTGCTGCCGCTGGCGATGGCCGTGGCGTTGACCGCGCTCGAACTGCTGGTCGCCTTCCTTCAGGCCTATGTCTTCGCGGTGCTGACCTGCATGTACCTCAACGACGCCCTGCACCCGGGGCACTGATAAAAAATTTCCGGCGCAAGAGTTTTCAACATTGCCGCCGGAATGGAATCGCAACGGAATTTCAGATCCAAAGGAGTTGAACAAATGGACGTAGAAGCAGCAAAGTACATCGGCGCCGGCATCGCTTGCCTCGGCATGGGCGGCGCGGGCATTGGCCTCGGCAACATCTTCGGCAGCTATCTCTCGGGCGCGCTGCGCAACCCGTCGGCCGCCGATGGCCAGTTCGGCCGTCTGATCTTCGGCTTCGCCGTGACCGAAGCTCTGGGCATCTTCTCGCTTCTCATCGCGCTGCTGGCCCTGTTCGGCTGAGCCCCTGTTTGGCTGAGCCGCTATTTGGCTAAGCTATGGGAAGATTGGACAGGCCGGCCGCGAGAGCGGCGGGTCTGATATCAGGGGATAGTCCATGTTCGTGACATCTGCCTTTGCGCAAGAGTCCGCGCCTGCCACCGAGGCTGGCCACGCTGCGACGGAAGGCGACACGCATTCCGGCACCAGCGTGCCTGCCGAAGCTCATGGCATGTTTCCGCCATTCGATCCGGCGACGTTTCCGTCGCAGCTTCTTTGGCTGGCGATCACGTTCGGGCTCTTCTACCTCTTCCTGAAGAGGGTGGTGGTGCCGCGCGTCGGCGGCATCATCGATGTCCGCAACGACCGCATCAGCCAGGATCTCGATCAGGCCGCGAAGTTGAAGGGCGAGGCTGACGCTGCCGTTGCTGCTTACGAGCAGGAATTGGCGGAAGCCAAGAAGAACGCCAACGCCATCGGCCAGCAGGCCAATGACGCGGCCAAGGCGGAAGCCGAGACCGCACGCAAGAAGATCGAGGCCGCGCTCGACGAGAAGCTCGGCGAGGCCGAGGCGCGCATTTCTTCCATCAAGGCCAACGCCATGAAGGAAGTCGGCAGCATCGCCGAGGACACTGCCTCGGCGATCGTCGAGGCGCTGGTCGGCGGCAAGGCCAGCAAGGCCGAGATCGCGGCCGCGGTCAAGTCCGTGGCCGGGTGAGGAGCGCATCATGGACGCCACATCTCTTGCAACGCTCTGGGCCACGATCGCCCTGGTCATCTTTTTGGGTATCGCCATCTACATCAAGGTGCCCCGCCTGATCGCCAAGGCGCTCGATGCCCGCGCCGCCAGGATCAGCAGCGAGCTTGACGAGGCGCGCAGGCTGCGCGAGGAGGCCCAGCAGTTGCTTGGCCAATACCAGCGCAAGCGCAAGGAAGCCGAGCAGGAGGCCGCAGACATCGTCGCCGCGGCCAAGCGCGAAGCCGAACTGCTCGCCGCCGAGGCGCACAAGAAGACCGAGGACTACGTCGCGCGGCGCACCGCTCTTGCCGAACAGAAGATCGGCCAGGCCGAGCGCGAGGCGATCGGCGAAGTGCGCGCCAGCGCCGTCGACATTGCCGTCGAAGCCGCTCGCACGCTGCTCGCCGGCAAGATCGACGCCAAGGCGGGAGCCGACCTGTTCAAGACCTCGCTCGCCGATGTGAAGGCGAAGCTGAACTGAGCTGAAAACAACAGAAATGAAAAAAGCCGCCTGGGAAACCCGGCGGCTTTTTGTTGTGGCGCGGAGGTCAACGCTGCCGATCTCCCCTCTCGTGGGGGAGATGCCCGGCAGGGCAGAGGGGGGCGCGAAGGAACGCCAGCGCTCGATTCAAAATCAGCTGAATTGGGTGCCGATAGTGCAGGGAACCTGGGCAAGACTAACTGATAGGCTGGAGGGACAGCGCCCCCCTCTGTCCTGCCGGACATCTCCCCCACGAGGGGGGAGATTGGCTGTCACCGCCGCTTTCGCCAATCCTACCAACGCAAGATAGATCGAGCCGCCCTAATCCAGCCCGGCGAAGCTCTCTTCTTCCACCACCTCGGCACCTTCAAGCCTGAATGGCGCGAACGACACGCGGTGCAGCCGCGCCACCGGCCCGTGCGTCTCGATCGCGGTGCGATGGCGGACCGTGGCATAGCCCATATGCACTTCGAAGCCATAGTGCTGGTGATGGCTGCCGCAGCCGCACATCATGCGGTCGCGCATCACCTTGGCGACGATCGAGGCGGCGGCGATGGATTGCGAGCGCTGGTCGCCCTTGATCAGCGCGCGCCCCGTGCAAGGCAGGCCCGGCGGCACGTCGCGCCCATCGGCAAGCGCGAGCTTCGGCTGCACCGGCAGGCCGGCGACCGCACGGCGCATCGCCTCCAGGCTCGCCTTGAGGATGTTGCTGCCGTCAATGCCCTCGGCGCTGACCGAGGCCATCGACACGCCGAGCGCGGAGCCGATGATGCGCACGAACAGCGCCTCGCGTTGCAAATGGCTGAGCCGTTTGGAATCGTCGAGGCCGTCGGGGATGTTGGCAGGGTCGAGCACGACCGCAGCCGCCACCACCGGTCCGGCCAGCGGGCCGCGTCCGGCCTCGTCCATCCCCGCGACCGGCCACAGGCCTTCGGCCATCGCCTTCGTCTCGAAGGAGAAATCGGGTTTCTCGACGATTTCGAAGAGAGGCGGAGAATCAGAACGCGCGCGAGCCATGTTGCGGCGAGGTTCGCATCGGCTCTGATTCTCCGCAAGTCCCTCCGGGTCGGGTGGGGCGCCGGACCGGGAGGGCACCGTCTGCAGGCCGAGGCAGGCCGGACGGGATTTTTTCGCCACGGCGGCAAACAGCCGCGGTCGTTCAAAGCAGCATCAACTGCTCCTGGTCCTTGCCGGCGGCGACGAACTGGTCGGTCCGCAGCGTGCGCCGCTCGGCATTGAGACCGAGCCGCTTGGCGGTGATTTCGAAGCGCCGGCCGATCTGCCAGGCGTAAGGACCCGCGCCCTTCATGCGCTTGCCCCATTCCGAATCGTAATCCTTGCCCTCGCGCATCGAGCGGATCAGCGACATCACATGGCGATAGCGGTCGGGATAGTGGCGCAGCAGCCAGTCCTTGAAGATCGGGCTGACCTCGAGCGGCAGGCGCAGCACGACATAGCCCGCCTCGCGTGCGCCGGCATGGTGCGCCGAATCGAGGATGCGTTCCATCTCCTGATCGGTCAGCCCGGGGATGATCGGCGCCACCATGACCGAAGCAGGGATGCCGGCATCCGCAAGCTGCCTGATCGCCTCCAGCCGCTTGGCCGGCGTCGAGGCGCGTGGCTCCATGGTGCGCGCCAGCATGCGGTCGAGCGTCGTCACCGACAACGCCACCTTGGCGAGGCCCCGTTCGGCCATGCGTGACAAGATGTCGATATCGCGCGTCACCAGAGCGGATTTGGTGACGATGCCGACCGGGTGGCCGCGCGCCTCCAGCACTTCGAGGATCTCGCGCATGATCCGGTACTGCTTCTCGATCGGCTGGTAGGGATCGGTATTGGTGCCGATGGCGATGGTCCGCGGCTGGTAACCGTCCTTCGACAGTTCCTTGTCGAGCAGGCGCGCCGCGTCGGGCTTGGCGAACAGCTTGGATTCGAAATCCAGCCCCGGCGACAGGCCCATGAAACTATGCGTAGGCCGCGCAAAGCAATAGACGCAGCCATGCTCGCAGCCGCGATAGGGATTGATCGAGCGGTCGAACGAGATGTCGGGCGATTCATTGCGGGTGATGATGGTACGCGGCTTCTCGACCTGTACCTCGGTCTTGAAGGGAGGCAGTTCCTCCAGCGAGTTCCAGCCATCGTCGAAGACATGCCGGCTGACCGGCTCGAACCGGCCGGACGGGTTGATGCCTGCCGACCGGCCGCGGTTGCGGTCGGGGCGGACGCGCATGCCGCTCTGCTCGATCATCGCGTTGGCCATTTCGGCTCGTCCTGCTCCGAAGGCGGCAATGTCGGCGCGCATGATCGGTTCCATCTTCGCCCGCTCCCAAGGACTGTCCATGTTGTTTCGAATCGCTCTGCTCATGAATTTAATCCTATTTGCCGAACGAGAACAAAGCAAGAACTTTCTATGGTGCGCCGCAAAACTGGCGCTGCGTTCCGCTTTCCGCTATTCGGCACACGATGCTCACCGTTCTTATCGAGACCCACAATGACGAGGAGGGCCTCGCCCGCACGCTGGCGACGCTGATCGGCGGCGCGGTCGAGGGCGTGGTGCGCGAGGTCATCGTCTGCGACACCGGTTCCACCGACCAGACCCATCGCGTCGCCGAGCATGCCGGGTGCCAGTATGCGACCGACGGCGTCGCGGCGGCCATCCGGCACGCGAAAGGCGATTGGCTGTTGCTGCTGGAACCGGGCGCGCGGCTGGTCGACGGATGGATCGACGAGGTCGTTGCGCATACAGCGAGGCAAACCATGGCGGCGCGGTTTTCACGCACACGCGCCGGCCGCGAGCCATTCCTGGCCCGTATCTTCTCGGGAAACCGTGCCTTGGCCGACGGGCTGCTGATCAGCAAGCGCCAGGCCACATCCTTGTCGAAAAGAGCCGGCAGCGCCGAGGCTCTCGCTCGCGGCCTGGCGACCAAGCGGCTGGATGCCGAAATCTGGGCCGCTCCGGCAAAACAAGAGCACCGCCCGTCCAAATGATTTTGCAGCTGCTCTGTCTACGTGCGTTGCACATGTGACGCGCAGCTAGCTTCCGATCACGCGGGTGCCGGCGCGCAGGCCGCGGCTGATGATGGAAGTGGTTTCGGTGTCTCGCGGTCCTCGCGCCGGCGCTTCCACGGCGAGCCGGTCATTCGCTAAAACGCATCTCCACAGGCATCCAGCGAAGACGACGTCTGGCTTGACGCTGTGCCTTGCTTTCCGCGTCGTAGTCGACCGGGATCGGTTCCTGACTGAACGACCTTTGATCGTCCAGGGCGTTGATGATGACGATTGCCCTGGCATCGTCCTCTCCGGCGATTGCGGCGGTATAGACACCGCATTCACCGCAGATCAGGTAGTCGGCCGTCCCCAATCCAAAACGGTATTTCTTCAATCGCTGGATGTCCTTGACTGAGATGACCAGCCTGCCGTCCGGATCGGCGACGGCGCGCGAGCCATGCTTGGTACAGAACGAGCACTGGCAGGCGCGAACCTCGATTTTCGATGGATCGAGCTCGGTTGAAAATCGAAGGCGTATGTTGCCGCAATGGCACCCGCCATTATGCACTGTCATCGCGTCCGCCCGTCTTCAACGGCGATGGCCGCCGCCGCGAGACGATACGTCCTGCCGCATCCGGTTTGGAATGGTCTTTCGAAGGCGAAGGCGGTGTTCTGCCTGGCAAACGCGGCGTGAAACCAGCGCCTTGCCTCGGCTTTCACGGAGCCGACATGCCGCGCCGCAGGTGCTCGTCCAGGCGCGGCATGATCTCGACGAAGTTGCAGGGCATGTGCCGGTAGTCGAGCTGCGCCTTCAAGATGCCGTCCCAGGCATCCTTGCAGGCGCCGGGCGAGCCCGGCAGCACGAAGACGAAGGTGGCGTTGACGACGCCGCCGGTCGCCCGGCTCTGGATCGTGGAGGTGCCGATCTTGTCGTAGGAAATGCGGTGGAACACCTCGGAAAAACCATCCATGCGCTTTTCGAAGATCGGCTCCAGCGCGTCCGGCGTCACGTCGCGCCCGGTGAAGCCGGTGCCGCCGGTGGTGATGACCACATCGATCCCATCATCCTTCGACCAGCCGAGCACCTTGTTGCGGATCTTGTCTCTATCGTCGGTGACGATATCGCGGGCGGCAAGGATGTGGCCGGCTTCCGCGATGCGGTCGGCCAGCGTCTGGCCGGACCTGTCGTCGGCAAGGCTGCGCGTGTCGGAAACGGTCAGCACCGCGATGCGGACCGGAATGAAGGAACGGCTCTCGTCAGTCCTGGCCATGGGCATCTGCCTCCGCCGTCATGCTGCGCGTCGCGGCGACGAACCAGTCGGGTTGCCGGGCACGGATGTCGGCGGCCGCGCGCTTGGCGACGTTGCCGGTCTCGAACAGGCCGAAGCAGGTGGCGCCGGAACCCGACATGCGGGCAAAACCGGCCCCGGCCTTGTTCAGCACCGAAAGTGCCTTGCCGATAGCGGGCTCGATGGCGCGGGCCGCCGGCTCAAGGTCGTTGCGCGTAATCTCCAGCCAGTTGCGCAGGCTGTGGAAGTCGACCACGCGCGGCAGCGGCGGAAGCGCTTCATTGTCGCGCCGCGACAGCGCGTTGAACACGTCGGCTGTCGAGACCGCCTTGCCGGGATTGACCAGCACCAGTCCGAGCGCCGAGAAATCCGGCACGATCGACAACTCCTCGCCGATGCCGCGTGCAATCAGCGGCCTGGCTGCCAGACACATGGGAATGTCGGCGCCGAGCGAAAGCCCGATCCGCGCCAGCGCGGCATCGTCGATGTCGAGTTGCCAGCTTGCCGCAAGCCCGCGCAGAACTGCTGCCGCATCGCTCGACCCGCCGCCGACGCCGGAAGCTACCGGCAGGTTCTTTTCGAGCTTGATGGAGACCGGCGGCGTGCCGCGAGGACCGGCCGCCTGCCGCAGCGCGTCACGCGCCCTGAGCACCAGATTGCGGCCGTCGACGGGAACATCCGGAGCGTAGCGGCCGGACACGCTGAAATCGTCTCGCTCGGCAAGCTCGATCTCGATCCTGTCGCCAAAGCGCGTGAACACCGCCAGGCTTTCGATCAGATGATACCCGTCATCGCGCCTGCCGGTGACATGCAGAGCGAGGTTTATCTTGGCGGGCGCCGGCCATATCCGGACGCGCTGGCCGGATTCCAGGCTCTCGATTGCGAGTGAAATGAGGATCAGTCCTTGGCCAGCCGGTACTCGCCGGTCTTCGGATCCTTCACCAGCGTCCCCATCGCGCCGTTTGCCGTCTGCTTTTCGGTGCGCCGCACCTTGGCGGTTACGCGCTCGGCCTCGCGGATGAAGGTGCGGTAGCCAAAATAAGCGGCGATCCCGACGACGGCGAAGAAAATGATCTGCGGCATATCAAAACTCCTCCCACGCTGGGCCGGCGAAGGGCGGCCGGTCGGGTCGGTTGGCGCATGTCGTCCAAAGGCGGTTTCTGGAGAAAAACGACATGCATGGAACTTCGAGGTTCATGCTAGACGGTTTTGCCGGGTTTTCAAAGCCCGAAGCGCGCCCACAAAGCGCGCTCTTGCGCCGCATCGATCACGCCCCCGGCGGCAGCGGCGGCAATATCGGGCGCCGAAAATCCCTTGCTCGAGCCGAACAGCCCGAAGCGGCCGAACAAACCGCGCGGCGCCGAGATCAGCTTGAGTTGGGTTTTCGCCCCGAACCGCGTCTTGAGCACGGATCGCATGTCGCCGAGCGCATCGACAAGCCCAAGCTCCAGGCCGCGCTTGCCGGTCCAGAACAGGCCCGTGAACAGGTCGGGATCGTCCTTGAGCTTGGTGCCGCGCCGCTCCTTGACCAGATCGATGAAGGTTTCATGCACTTCGAGCTGCAGCGCCTTCAGCCGTTCGATGTCTTCCTTCTTCTCGGGCTTGAATGGATCAAGCACCGACTTGTTCTGGCCAGCGGTGTGGACGCGGCGCTCGACGCCGATCTTCTTCATCAGCTCCGGGAAGCCGAACGAAGCCGAGACCACGCCGATCGAGCCGACGATGGACGACGGGTCGGCGATAATCTCATCGCCGGCGACCGCGATCATGTAGCCGCCCGAGGCAGCGACGTCCTCGACAAAGACCAGCACCTTTCTGTTCTTCTCGGTCGCCAGGTCGCGGATACGCTTGAAGATCAGCCGCGACTGCACCGGCGAGCCGCCGGGCGAATTGATGGAGATGGCGATGGCAGGCGCGTCGAAGGAAAACGCCTTTTCGATCAGCCCGGCGGTGGAGGCAAGTGACAGGCTGGGACGGAACGGGCCGCCGCCCGCCAGGATGGTGCCGTGCAACCGGATAACCGGAATGGTGACGACCGTGGAACGCCAGGATTTCGGCAGCAGGCGGTTGAAAAGGCGTTTCACTGAGGTCGATCTCCGCTCGATGGGTTGCCAGCATGTAGGAATTTCAAGGCCAACGGCAATGCCGCGGCCATCGCGGCCAGTTTGTGTTCAATCTCCGAACAGGGAGGCGAGGCCGTTGTTGATCATCTCCGTCCGTTCCGACGGGCCGTCGCCCGTCTGCGCGTGAAGCATCAACGGCGGCCGGATGGCGAGTTTGCCGCGCGCCCCGAACGTTGCCCTGACGATGATGCGGATCGCCGCGGCATCGGGACGGGGATGCACGGCCAGCATCTCGGCGTCGCCGAAACGGCCCGCGATCGCATCGAGAAGCGAACCGAGTTGCTCGGGCCGCGCGATGACGGCAAGCCCGCCGCGCGGCCTGACCACTGCTGCGGCACTGCGGATCCAGCCCTCTAACAGCCCGTCCTCCATGACATGCGCTTCCTTTCTCAAGCGCTCGGGCGTGGCGCGGTCCTGCGCGGCGTTGAAGGGCGGATTCATGATGACGAAATCGAAATCATTGTCGCCGAGGCCGGCCGCCGTCCTGGCGCGGCCCGAAAGCGCGACATTGGCGACGAGCACCGAAGCGCGGTCGACGAGGTGAGCGTTGCCGGGATGCGCGAGCGTGGCCGCGGCGAAAGCCGCCATTTCCGGCGCGCGTTCGACCAGCACGGCCCGGGCCGTCGGGCAGCGCGCCAGAACGGCAAGTGCCGCGGCACCGGCGCCGGCGCCGAAATCGGCGAGACGCCCGCCGAAGGAGGACGGCACGGCAGCCGCCAGCATCATGGCGTCCATGCCGGCGCGATGGCCGCCATGCTTGGGCTGCACCAGCCAGAACCGGCCGCGATGGAAGGCATCGACCGTGTGGGCTGGCGTGTCCGGGGCGAGGGCGGCTGGCGCGGCGGACATTATTTTTGGCGGATCTCGTTGGCGATGCCGGCATCCGTCAGGATGCGCCGCGCCGCGTCGGCCTTGTCGGCGTCGACCATGACGCGCCGCGGCAGGATGCCGAGCGAGCCGTCGAGCACGCTCATATTCTGGTCGGCCACGAAGCAGCCGATGCCGGCATCGCGCATCAGCGATTCGACGAAGGAGATGATGACCGCGTCGTTGGTGCGAATGAGCTCTATCATCGGACGAAACTCTCAGTTTGCCGCGTTCATGTAAACGCATGCGAGGCCCGAAACCAGAGAAGCCGCGCCAATTCGCCACTTGCCGTGGCCGCGTTCGCCGCCCTAGAGTCCGTAACGGAACTAAGGGTGCCGTCGCACGCGTTACATCAGACGGGAGAGTTTGTCGTGGGTGTCGTTCTCAACATCGAAAACGGAAAGCGGGAACCCGCCTCCATCAAGGATCTGATCGACCTGACGGCGGCCGACATGGGGCGCGTCAACGAATTGATCCTGTCGAAGGCCGGATCCGATGTCGAGATGATCCCGGAGGTCGCCAACCACTTGATCTCGTCGGGCGGCAAGCGGCTCAGGCCAATGCTGACGCTCGCCGCCGCACAGATGTTCGGCTATGCCGGCGAGGGCCACGTCAAGCTCGCTACATCGGTCGAGTTCATGCACACGGCGACGCTGCTCCACGACGACGTCGTCGACGAGAGCGGCATGCGACGCGGCAAGAAGACGGCCCGCATGATCTGGGGCAACCAGGCGAGCGTGCTGGTCGGCGACTTCCTGCTTGGCCAGGCATTCCGCATGATGGTCGATGTCGGTTCGCTGGAGGCGCTCGACATCCTGTCGAGCGCGGCCTCGATCATCGCCGAGGGCGAGGTCATGCAGCTTGCCGCCGCCAAGAACCTGGAGACCACCGAGGACGAGCATTTCGCCGTCATCAAGGCCAAGACCGCGGCCCTTTTCTCGGCTGCCGCCGAGGTCGGCCCCGTCATCGCCCAGGCGACGCGCAACGACCGCGCCGCCTTGCGCTCCTACGGCATGAATCTCGGGCTCGCCTTCCAGCTGATCGACGATGCGCTGGACTATGGCGGCACCAGCAAGGATCTGGGCAAGAATGTCGGCGACGATTTTCGCGAGGGCAAGGTGACGCTGCCGGTCATTCTCGCCTACCGGCGCGGCAGCAAGGCCGAGCGCACCTTCTGGAAGCGGGCCATCGAGGACAATGTCACCGATGACGCCGGCCTCGGAAAGGCGATCGGGCTGATGACCCACCACGGCGCGATCGCCGACACGATCGGGCGCGCCCGTCATTTCGGCGAGATCGCCCGCGACGCGCTGGCGCCGCTGGAGGCGACGCCGCAGAAATCGGCGCTGATCGACGTCATCGACTTCTGCATCAGCCGGGTGAACTGAGCCGCTGCCTTTCACGCAGCTCTCCTTTGGCTCGTGCTGGGGAGAAATCCGTGAATCCGTCTCCGCCGCCTCGACAAGCTGCCCAGCTGCAAATTATCTATAAAACATGGCAAAGGGCACGGACGACACCATCGCGGTGCGCATCGGCAAGGTTCTGGCGGATCGCATCATCTCGGGCGCGATCGAGCCGGGCGCCCGGTTGCGGCAGGACCATGTCGCCGAGGAGTTTAACACCAGCCATGTGCCCGTGCGCGAGGCCTTTCGCCGCCTCGAGGCGCAAGGCCTCGCCGTCAGCGAACCGCGCCGCGGCGTGCGCGTGGCGGCTTTCGACCTCGGCGAGGTCAAGGAGGTCGCCGAAATGCGGGCGGCGCTCGAAGTGCTGGCGCTGCGCCACGCGGCGCCGCATCTGACCTCCGCTATTCTCGATCGGGCCGAGGAGGCCAGCAAGGCCGGCGACAAATCCCTGGACGTCAGGTCGTGGGAAGAAGCCAACCGCGCCTTTCACCGGTTGATCCTGACGCCATGCGGCATGTCGCGTCTTCTCGCCACCATCGATGACCTGCACGCCGCAAGCGCCCGTTTCCTGTTCGCCGCATGGCGCTCGGAATGGGAGACCCGTACCGACCAGGACCACCGGGCGATATTGGCCGCCTTGCGGCAGGGCAACACCGAATCGGCCGCGGCGACATTGGGGCGGCACGTGCAATGGATTGGCCGCAAGCCGGTCAGGACAGCCTCCGGCACCACGCGAGAGGCCTTCGCGATCGTGGGCTAACCGCCTTGCGCAAGGCGTGCCTTGCCATCGTCCGAAAATTGTGGCTTCGATAATAGATCGAAGGCAAAAATTATCTATAATTTTGGATCGACCAAGGGAGCCCCTATGACCGACATCGCGTTCTCGTCCGCAAAACCGTCCTTCAGCCCGCTCCGGCTTCAGGAGCGATCGCTCGGCTGGCAGGCGGGCGCCGTCGTGCTCGGCACCCTGTTCCTGGCGCTGTCCTCCTACATCGAGGTGCCGATGGTGCCGGTTCCGGTGACGATGCAGACCTTTGCCGTGACGCTGGTCGGCGCGCTCTACGGCTGGCGGCTGGGCGCGATCACCATCGCCGCCTGGCTGGCCGAGGGTGCGGTCGGCTTCCCGGTTCTGGCCGGCGGGGCTGCCGGCGTACAACATTTTATTGGCCCGACGGGCGGCTATCTCTTCGCCTTCCCGGTTGTCGGCGCACTGGTCGGCTGGCTGGCGGAGCGCGGTTGGAACGGCGGCAGGGTCGTGCTTGCCTTTGCCGCCATGCTGCTCGGCAACCTGCTGTGCCTAGCCCTTGGCACGGCGTGGCTCGCCGTCATCATCGGCGCCGAGAAGGCTGTTGCCTTCGGCTTCCTGCCGTTTGTCCTCGGTGGCCTGCTCAAGTCGGCGCTTGGCGCCGCCACGCTGATGGCGCTCCCGCGCGGCAAGGCGAAATAGCGCCAGCCGTGACGATAAGGCTGCGCGCTCATCACCTCCTTTGCCTGCTCACCTATGTGGGCAAGGGATACAGCCCCGCATTCACGGCCAACTACGACGGTATCGCGCAGCGCCTTGGCCGGGGCGAGGACATACTGGTCGTGTCCGGCCCGGACGACATCTGCGCACCGTTGCTGGATGAACAGGAGCCACATTGCCTGCGGGACAGCGCCGCCGAGCGGGACCGGCTTGCCGCCCACGATGCCGGCGCCTTGCTCGGGCGACCAATCCGGGCCGGTGCGCGCCTCGATCCCGGTGCGGACATGCTGGCGCGGATGCGGCAGGCCTTCTCGGCCGGCCTCACGCGCGAGGCCTGCCGAGGCTGTGAATGGAGCGGCCTGTGCAGCGCGGTGGCGTCAGGCGGATATCAGGGCGCGCGCCTGCGGCCCTCCGGTCTTCCGGGCACTCCTGACGCCGATGCGCCGGTTTCGGGCTGAAAGCCGTTCTTTGCCGGCATGGTTTGTTAATCGGGTGACCCGATTGTGAATTCGAGGCGGATTGAAGCGTGACCCCAAAAAGGCCATGCTTTTCTCCGAAAGATCGAATCTACGTCGATCCCGCTGACGCGGAGATGGCGCCTGGCTGAAAGGGATACGATGCAGCAGGGACGTGTGCGCTGGCTGACAAGGCTGGCACTTGTGACGGGCATGGCGATTTCGGCGCTGCCGGCCTATGCCAAGCAGACCACCGAACCGGTGAAGATCACATCTTTCTCGGGAGCCTATCTGGCTGCCCGGATCGCCGAGGGTGACAACGACCTGGATAATGCCATTGCCTACTACAAGCAGGCCCTGGCCTTCGATCCAAGCGATACGGGCCTGCAGCAGAGCCTGATGCTGTCGCTGATCGCGCAAGGCCGCTTCGACGAATCCCTTGTCTATGCCGACAAGCTCAAGGAAGTTCCCGACGTCGAACGGTTCTCGCGCCTGGCGCTGGCGGTCGATTCCTTCCACAAGAAGGATTTTTCCAAGGCGCAGTATTGGTTGAAGCTGTCGCTGGAATCCGATCTCGACCGGCTGATCTCCGGCGTCATGTCCGGCTGGGCCCAAGAGGGCGCCGGCGACCCCAGCGAGGCGATGGCATCCATCGACAAGCTGCAGGGGCCGGACTGGTTCGGCCTGTTCAAATCCTTCCACCGCGCGCTGATCGCCGACGCGTCCAACATGCCTGAGAAGGCCGACGCGATCTATGCCGCGACCATGCAGGACACCGCCGCCGGCAGCGCGGCTCCCGAAACATGGATGCGCAATGCGCAGGCCTATGCCTCGTTCCTGGCCCGCAAGGGCGACACGGCCAAGGCGGTATCGGTGCTCGATCAGGCCGAGGCGTTTTCGCCGGGCAAGCTGGAAATTGTCGCCTTGCGCGACAGGATCAGCAAGGGCGACAAGATCCCGCCCTTCATAGCCGGCCCATCCGACGGCGCCTCCGAGATATTGCTCGATCTGGCAACCGCGCTCAATCGCGGCGGCGGTGAGCCTTTCGTCAGGCTCTATCTGCAATATGCGCTGGCGCTGAAACCCGACAGCGATGCCGCCCTGGTGCAGCTTGCCGCCGTTTCCGAACAGCTGAAGGACGGCGAGGGGGCCATCGCGCTCTACCGACGGATACCGGATACCTCGCCGCTGAAGGAGCTTTCGGACTTACAGCTTGGCCTCAACCTGGCCGATCTCGATCGCCATGACGAGGCGATCACGCATCTGAAGGCCTTCGTCGATAAGCATCCCAGCGACATGCGCGCCTATCTGGCGCTTGGTGGGGTCTATTCGTCGAAGGAGGATTTCCGTTCCGCCGCCAATCTCTACGACAAGGCCGTCGAGGCGCTGAAGGCGCCGACCGCCGCCAACTGGAATATCTTCTACCAGCGGGGCATCGCCTATGAGCGGCTGAAGGAATGGCCGAAGGCCGAGCCGAATTTCCGCAAGGCGCTGGAATTGCAGCCCGACCAGCCGCAGGTGCTGAACTATCTCGGCTATTCCTGGGTCGACATGAATATGAACCTGAAGGAAGGCCTGGCGATGATACAGAAGGCCGTCGATCTCAGGCCGAGCGACGGTTACATCGTCGACTCGCTGGGCTGGGCCTATTTCCGCCTCGGCAGGTACGATGACGCGGTGCGCGAAATGGAACGCGCGGTGTCGCTGAAGCCGGAAGATCCGGTGCTGAACGACCATCTCGGCGACGCCTATTGGCGCGTCGGCCGCAAGCTGGAAGCCACCTTCCAGTGGAACCAGGCGCGCGACCTGAAGCCGGATCCCGACGTGCTTGCCGCCTTGCAGCAGAAGCTGATGAAGGGACTGCCGCCGATCGAGTCCAACACGGCGCAGGAAACCCCCAAGGTCAAGCCGGCGCCAGCCGCGCCGAAGGGCTAAGATGAAATGATCTTGCTCGCGAACGGGGCCCTTGTCGGGCCCCGTTTTCGTTGGCAGCCGTGTCAGAACAGCTTGCGGTAGACGACGAAGCCCGAGCGTTCGCCGATCCTGTCGTAGAGCTTCATGGCGGTGTGATTGGTCTCGTGCGTCAGCCAGTAGACCCGGCCCGAACCGGCCGCCTGCGCCCGCTCGTAGACGCCCTCGATGAGAGCCCGGCCGATGCCCTTGCCGCGCAAGGTCTCGTCGGTGAAAAGATCCTGCAGGTAGCAGTTTGGCGCGATCGCCGTGGTGCTGCGGTGGAAGAGGTAGTGCACGAGGCCGACGAGCCGTCCTTCACTTTCGGCAACCAGCGCATGCACCGGCTCATAGGCGTCGAAGAAGCGCGACCATGTCATGGCAGTGATCTCGCCTGCCAGCGCCGTCTCGCCCGAGCGCCCGTAAAACGCGTTGTAGCCGTCCCACAGCGGCAGCCATTGCGCGAAATCCTGGCGCGTGACCGGGCGGACGGTGATGGAGTTGGGCATGGCTGACCTGTTGTCTGGCGAGGCGGAGTTGTGAGCGTTCACCAGAAGGCACGTGCTCATCGCCGGCAATGGGCCAGCCGCTCGCAAAGCTTTCGACATGCCTCGCGACGCCCGCGCCTTGCTTGACGCTTCGCCGCCGTGTCTCTAGGACGGGGCCGCAAGTCAGCCCTTGCAGCCGAGGCCACCGTGACGATTGAAATCCCCGCCCATATGCATCCCAGCCGCTCCTTTCAGGGGCTGATCCTGACTCTGCACAATTACTGGGCGGACTATGGCTGCGTGATCCTCCAGCCCTACGACATGGAGGTCGGTGCCGGCACCTTCCATCCGGCCACGACGCTGCGGGCGCTTGGACCGAGGCGCTGGAACGCCGCCTACGTCCAGCCTTCGCGCCGCCCCAAGGACGGCCGCTACGGAGAGAATCCGAACCGGCTGCAGCACTACTACCAGTATCAGGTGATCCTGAAGCCCAATCCGCCCAATCTGCAGGAGCTCTATCTCGGCTCTTTGGCGGCGATCGGCATCGACCCGCTGCTGCATGACATCCGCTTTGTCGAAGACGATTGGGAAAGCCCGACGCTGGGCGCCTGGGGCCTTGGCTGGGAATGCTGGTGCGACGGCATGGAGGTGTCGCAGTTCACCTACTTCCAGCAGGTCTGCGGCATCGAATGCGCGCCGGTTGCGGGCGAGCTCACTTATGGTCTGGAACGGCTGGCCATGTATGTGCAGGGCGTCGACAATGTCTACGACCTCAATTTCAACGGCCGCGACGGCGCCGACAAGGTCACCTACGGCGATGTCTTCCTGCAGGCCGAGCAGGAATATTCGCGTCACAATTTCGAATACGCCGACACGACGATGCTGCTGCGCCACTTCGACGATGCCGAGGCCGAATGCAAGGCACTGCTCGATGCCGGTGCGCCCGCATCGAACGACAATCTGCCTGTGCACCGCATGGTGTTTCCCGCCTACGACCAGTGCATCAAGGCCAGTCACGTCTTCAACCTGCTCGACGCGCGCGGCGTGATCTCCGTCACCGAGCGGCAGAGCTACATCCTGCGCGTGCGCAATCTGGCGAAAGCCTGTGGCGAGGCGTTCTTGAAGACGCAGGCCGGCGGATTGGCGGCCTGATCTCAGGCACCCTCCCTCATCAAATCGAGGGAAGCGTTGATCGGCGATAGAATCTGGCCGCTCGGGCCGGCTATTATGCGCAATGCTTGGCGCACGCCCGGCATCGAGAAGGCGCCATGGGCCTGAGCGGTGAAGCAGGCGCTGAGCGCCAGGATTTGCAAAAGTCTGGATACCGTTTTCATGGTCGTTCAGCCAATAGCTCTCTGCCTGAGCGTGGGTCGCTTCAGCGCTGCGTTCGGTTCATGGAAATCTTTGATCCAAGGACGGGTGGGATCATCCCGTCCCGACAGGACGCCCAAAATTTCTGGAAAGGGTGACAGCGGCCAGCCGAGTTGCTATGGCCTCTTTACCTCCCCCTGGATGGGGGAGGTCGCCGCGAAGCGGCGGGTGGGGGTGACAGCGCGACTTCTCATGCCGAAACTCGATCGGTTCAAACTGCGGTCGGTGCAACGGCTTCGTGCGGCGATGACCGACGAAGAACGCATCTTGTGGCGGCACCTATGGCGCATCCCGGTGGAAAGGCACTCATTTCGCAAGCAGGCGTCGGTCGGTATTTACTTCCCTGATTTCATCTCGCACCGCCTGAAGCTGATCGTCGAGGTGGACGGCGCTCACCACAGTTTCGATCGTCAGCAACGACACGACGAAATTCGGACAAAATGGTTCGAAAGTCAGGGCTATCGTGTCATCCGTTTCTGGAACCACGAAATCAAAAACGAACTGGATTCCGTGCTCGATACGATCTATGCGGCGGTGGAAGAACGAAAATCAGACCTTCGCCCGTCAGACGCCGAAGGCGCTTGAGATTGAGACGCCGCCACCCCACCCCGGCGCTGACGCGCCGACCCTCCCCATCGAGGGGAGGGTGAGGAGCTATCCATGCCTGACCTGCTTCTAGAACTTCGCTCCGAGGAAATCCCGGCCCAGCCGCGCGCCCGCAGCGCCGGAGGCGCGAGGACGCGCGAACAGGAAAATGGCATGCGGGCGGAGACACTCTGATGCCGGATCTTTTGCTCGAACTTCGCTCCGAGGAAATCCCGGCCCGCATGCAGCGCAAGGCGGCGGGCGATCTGAGGAAGATGCTGACCGACGGCCTGGTCGAGGCAGGGCTGACCTACGAGGCGGCGCGCGAGTACTGGACACCGCGGCGACTGGCGCTCGACATCAGGGGCCTGACCGCGCGCTCGAAGGATATCCGCGAGGAGATCAAGGGGCCGTCGACGACGGCGCCGGAACAGGCGGTCCAGGGCTTCCTGCGCAAGGCCGGGCTTTCCTCGGTCGCCGAGGCACACGTCCATTCCGACCCGAAGAAAGGCGATTTCTACGTCGCCCATGTCTCGAAGCCGGGCAGGGCGGCGGAAGAGATCATCGCCGGGCTGGTGCCTGACATCATCCGCAATTTCCCGTGGCCGAAATCGATGCGTTGGGGGCCGGCCTCGGCCAAGCCCGGCTCGCTGCGCTGGGTACGGCCGCTGCAATCGATCCTGTGCACCTTCGGTCCGGAAACCGAGGAGCCGGTCGTGGTCGATTTCGAGATCGACGGCATCCGTTCGGGCAATGTCACTTACGGCCACCGCTTTCACGCGCCCGGCGAAATCACCGTGCGCCGCTTCGACGATTATGTAAGCAAGCTGGAAGCGGCCAAGGTCGTGCTCGACGCCGACCGGCGCAAGGAGATCATCCTTGCCGATGCCCGCAACCTCGCTTTCGCCAACGGGCTGGATCTGGTCGAGGACGAGGGGCTTTTGGAAGAGGTGTCCGGGCTGGTGGAATGGCCTGTCGTGCTGATGGGCGCGTTCGAAGACGCTTTCCTGGCCATTCCGGCCGAGGTGATCCGCCTGACCATCCGCGCCAACCAGAAGTGCTTTGTGACATCGCGCCCAATCTCCCCCCTCGAGGGGGAGATGTCGGCGAAGCCGACAGAGGGGGTCGGCACGACGGGACGCGACTCCCTTTCGCACACAGAGGACGCCGGCGCTCCACATGAGACGACCCCCTCTGCCCTGCCGGGCATCTCCCCCTCAAGGGGGGAGATCAGCGAACTTTCCAACCGCTTCATCCTCACCGCCAACATCGAGGCGAGCGACGGCGGCAAGGAGATCGCCCAGGGCAACGGCAAGGTGGTGCGCGCGCGCCTCTCCGACGCGCTCTATTTCTGGACGACCGACCAGGGCGATCTGCCCGATCTCGCCGAGCTCGAGGCGTCGGCGAGAAAGTTCGGGCTTGACCTGAAGAAGCCTCTCGACCAGCGCATCGCGCGCCTCGACCACCTCAATGTGACCTTCCATGCCAAGCTTGGCACGCAGGGCGCGCGCGTGGAGCGGATCAGGCGATTGGCGGAGGAACTGGCGCCGCTCGTCGGCGCCGATCCCGCGCTCGCCGCTCGCGCCGCGGTTCTCGCCAAGGCCGATCTGACCACCGAAGTGGTCGGCGAGTTTCCCGAATTGCAGGGCGCCATGGGCCGCAAATACGCGTTGCTCCAGGGCGAGCATCCGTCCGTGGCGGCAGCCATCGAAGAGCACTACAAACCGCAGGGGCCGTCCGATTACGTGCCGAGCGATCCGGTGTCGATCGCCGTCGCGCTCGCCGACAAGCTGGATACGCTTGTCGGCTTCTGGGCCATCGATGAAAAACCGACCGGCTCGAAGGATCCTTACGCGCTGCGCCGCGCTGCGCTCGGCGTGGTGAGGATTTTGGTCGAGAACCGCATTCGACTGGGGCTGACGACGATCTTCGGCAGCGCCTCCATGAATTACACGGTTGGCAGTACGGATCAGGTCCGAGACCTCCTCGCCTTCTTCCACGACCGCCTGAAAGTCTACCTGCGCGATCAGGGCGCTCGCCACGACCTGATCGACGCTGTCATCACGCCGCAGTCGGATGACCTGCTGCAGATCGTACGCCGCGTCGAGGCGCTCGGCACTTTCCTCGACACCGAGAACGGCAAGAACCTGCTTGCCGGCACCAAGCGCGCGGCCAATATTTTGGCTGCCGAGGAGAAGAAGAAAACGGCGATCGCCGAAACCGTCGAGCCCGCGCTGTTCCGCGAGGATGCCGAGAAATCGCTGTTCGCGGCGGTGAATCAGGCCGAGAAGCAAGCCGGCGAAGCGATTCAAAACGAAGACTTTTCCGCCGCCATGCTGGCGCTTAGCGTTTTGCGCGAACCGGTTGATTCATTCTTTGAACGCGTTCTCGTGAATGATGAGGATCAGGCCGTGCGCGCCAATCGATTGGCGCTGCTCGCCCGCATCCGCGCGGCCACCGACCAGGTTGCGGATTTCTCCAAGATCGCGGGCTAAAGAGACTTCAGGCGGCGACACTCGTCCACGGCGCAAAAGCGGCCTGTCCGGCAATGGTGCCGGACGCCGGATCGACGTCAAGACAGCCGCTACTTGAGCTTGCCGACCCCAGGGACGGGCTGCTGCGCTGCCGCCGCCGGCGCGGCTGCCGGTGATGTCGCCGGGGGCTTCTGCCCATTCGCCGCCGGTGCCGCCGAAGCGGTGGCGGTTGCAGGGGCAGTGGCCGGCGCCTTGGCCTGCGTGGGCGTCGAGAAGGCGCTGCCGACGATACCGCCGCGAATGATCATCGGGTTTTGCAGGAAGCCGTGCCGCGCCTCAGGCGCGTTCGGGATCGCCGCCACCTTTTCATAGGTGACGTCAGGGTCGCCGAGTGCGGTGACCGACCGCGTATCGCCTGCCTGGGCAGCGTCGGCTGCCTCCAGCGTGACAATGGACGGCGTTGCGGACGGCGCTCCGGGAAAGACCAGTGACGAGGCCTGGGCCCCGCCGGCCATCGCCGCCAGAGTTACACCCAGCGTTCCCCAAATACGCACAGACACGATGAAAGCTCCCCATTACCCGGAAGCCCCACGATAGCGGGTCGGAATTGATGCCGGCTTTCGCGGAACCGTAGCATTTTAGGGATTGTTAAATCGCCAAGGACCGGGCTTGCCCCTTGGACGCCATCGTACTACGCAGCCGGCATTCGTGAGGTGACCAGAGTGGCTGAAATTCTTGCCGTCGGCGAGGCGATGGAACGGGCATTGGCGCTGCTTGAAAGCGGCGAGGTGGTCGCCATTCCGACCGAGACCGTCTATGGGCTCGCCGGCGACGCCACCAACGGCATCGGCGTGGCGCGCATCTTCGAGGCCAAGGGGCGGCCGCGCTTCAACCCTCTGATCGCCCATATCGCCGATATGGAGATGGCCGAGCGCATCGCTGTGTTCGATCCGCTGTCGAGGAAATTGGCGCTTGCGTTCTGGCCAGGTCCTTTGACGCTGGTGCTGCCGCAGCGGCCCGGCAACGGCACCCATCCTTTGGTCACCGCCGGGCTCGACACGATCGCCTTGCGCATGCCGAGGGGCTTTGGCGGCGACCTGATTGCAAGGCTCGGCCGGCCGCTTGCGGCCCCCAGCGCCAATTCCTCCGGCAGGATCAGCGCGACGACGGCGCACGCCGTGGCGGCTGATCTCGGCGCACGCATAAAGCTGGTCGTCGATGGCGGGGCGACGCCGGTCGGGCTGGAATCGACCATCGTCAAGGCCGAAGAGGGAAAATTGCGTCTGCTGAGGCCCGGCGGGATTGCCGCCCAGGAAATCGAGGCGGTCGTCGGCATGGAGTTGTTGCGCGGCGCCGACGCCGGTGTCGAGGCGCCGGGCATGCTTGCCTCGCACTATGCGCCTGACGCCGCGGTGCGGCTCAACGCCGGGACCGTCGGCGAAGGCGAGGCGCTGCTGGCCTTCGGCAAACGTCGCGCCGAAGGCTGGCAAAACGCGGCCGCCTGCCTCAATCTGTCCGAGGCTGGCGACCTGCGCGAAGCGGCGAGCAATCTTTTCGCCTACATGCAGCAACTCGATCGCAGCGGCGCGCGGATCATCGCCGTCGAACCGGTTCCCTTCGACGGGCTCGGCGAAGCGATCAACGATCGGCTTTCGCGGGCCGCCGCGCCGCGTGACAATAGCTTGCCGCCAACATAGTTTCGCGCACATGACCGACATCGCCGAGATTCCCGACACCGCTCTCATCGACCGCTTCGCGGCGATCGTCGGTGAGAAATACGCGCTGCGCGACCAGCGCGATATAGCACCCTACATCACCGAACGGCGCGGGCTGTGGCATGGCGCGACATCGCTTGTGCTGCGGCCAGGCAGCGTCGAGGAGGTCAGCCGGATCATGCGGCTGGCGACCGAGACGGCAACGCCGGTCGTGCCGCAAAGCGGCAATACCGGGCTGGTCGGCGCCCAGGTGCCGGACAACTCCGGCCGCGAGATCGTGCTGTCCCTGTCGCGGCTGAACCGCATCCGCGAGATCGATGTCTTGTCCAACACCGTGACGGCGGAGGCCGGCGTCATCTTGCAGACGTTGCAGGAAGCGGCCGATGCCGCAGACCGGCTGTTTCCGCTGTCGCTGGCCGCGCAGGGCTCCTGCCAGATCGGCGGCAATCTTTCCTCCAATGCCGGCGGCACCGGCGTGCTGGCCTATGGCAATGCGCGCGAGCTTTGCCTTGGCGTCGAGGTGGTGCTGCCGACGGGCGAAGTGTTCGACGATCTGCGCAAGCTGAAGAAGGACAATACCGGCTACGACCTCAAGAACCTGTTCGTCGGCGCCGAAGGCACGCTCGGCATCATCACGGCCGCGGTGCTGAAACTGTTCCCGAAGCCGAAAGGTCGCGAGGTCGCGTTCGTCGGCCTGCCGTCGGCCGCGGCGGCGCTGTCGCTGTTCAGCCTGGCGACGGACCGCGCCGGCGCCGCGCTCACCGCCTTCGAACTGATCGGCAAGCGGCCCTACGATTTCACGCTGGCGCATGCCCAGGGCGTGGTGCGGCCGCTGGCGCAGGATTGGCCGTGGTATGTGCTGATGCAGATCTCGTCCGGCCGTTCACCGGAAGATGCCAGGGCCTTGATCGAGGACGTGCTCGGGGCCGGGCTGGAACAGGAAGTCGTCGGCGATGCGGTGATCGCGGCCAGCCTTGCGCAAGGCGATGCCTTCTGGAATTTTCGCGAGGTGCTGCCCGACGCGCAGAAGCCCGAGGGCGCCTCGATCAAGCATGACATTTCGGTCCCGGTGGCATCGATCCCACGTTTCATCGAAGAGGCCGCCGGCGCGGTGGCTTCGGTCAGCCCCGGAGCGCGCGTGGTCTGCTTCGGCCATATGGGCGACGGCAATCTCCACTATAACATCTCGCGGCCAGTCGACGGCGACGACCAGGCGTTCCTCGATCTCTACCACCCCATGAACAAGGCCGTGCACGACGTCGTGCGCTCCTTCCACGGCTCGATCTCGGCCGAGCACGGCATCGGCCAGTTGAAGCGGGACGAACTGATCGCCACCGCCCCGCCGATGGCGATAGACCTGATGCGCAGGGTCAAGCAGGCCTTCGACCCGGCCGGCATCATGAATCCTGGTAAGGTTATCTGATCCTTTCGGATTCAAGCGCTCGGTCGCATTCCGATAACCATCCCCGTGATCAGCAAAATTTAACCGACTTTCTTAAGCGCGGCGGTAAGGAGGCCGCGCTACTGTTTCCCCATAACGAGGCCGGGAAAACTGGCCCGGAGAGAACCGGACACCGGCTCTCAGGAGAAACAGGAAGGCATTCAATGAACACTGGACTGAAGCCAGTCTGGGCGGGACGCAACATGCGCCTCGACCCATTCCGCCTGCCGCAGGTGGTAAGCTACGCCACGCGCGACGACTATGGCGACGTGACCTTCACCATCGACCACCGTGGCGCCGTGATCCGCCGCCTGCTCGAGATGAGCGGCGTACCGGCGATCATCGCTCTGCCCGCCAATGCGTTCCGCGGCGTTGCCGCCCGCGCGATGGAGGACCCGGAAGGTAACGTCACGGTGACTTTGGAACTCCTGCACAATGATCCGATGCTGTCGGTGCCGCTGCTGGTGGCCGACGATCTCGACGACGTCGCCGCCGACTGGCGCGCCTGGGCCGACGCCTATCGCCTGCCGATGCTGTTGATCGAATCGGACGGCATCGCCCGCACGCTGGAGGAATCGCTCGGCGCGGCCATCAAGACGCTGCCGCCGCAGGATCGCCGCAAGGGCCGCGTTTCGACCATGCGCCGCCCGCGCTTCCTCGCCCGCCGCAGGGCGGGTGACCTCGGTCTCAGGCTGGTGATCGGCGGCGAGGAGATCATCGCGCGCGAATAGGCTGAAATTCTGTCTGGAAGGCTGGCGCCGGCTGCCGCCACCTTCTCTCCGTAAACGGGGAGAAGGGAAAGAAAACTATACCAGCGGCTTCAGCGCCACCCACAGCGCGCCGCCGATGAGGCCGAGGAAGATCAGCCAGCCGACCTGGTTGTTCGACCTGAACAGCCGCAGGCATTGATCCGGATTGTCGATATCCAGCACCAGGATCTGCCGCGCCATGTGGGCGCCGGCGGCGATAAGTCCGGCCAGAGCCACGACAGGGGCCTGCGCCGAAGCGAAGGCGATGGCGAAGCAGACAAGCGCGCCGCCATAAAGCCCGGCCAGCCACGATTTGGTATTGTCGCCGAACAGGCGCGCGGTCGAGCGTACGCCCACGATGGCGTCGTCTTCCTTGTCCTGGTGCGCATAGATCGTGTCGTAGCCGATCACCCACAGGATCGAGCCGAGATAGAGCATGACGGCCGGCCCGTCCAGGTCGCCGAACTCAACCGCCCATCCCATCAGCGCGCCCCAGGAAAAGGCAAGGCCGAGAACCAGTTGAGGCCAGTTGGTGATCCGTTTCATGAATGGATAGATGGCGACGAT
This sequence comes from Mesorhizobium sp. B2-1-3, assembly GCF_006442495.1. NCBI lineage: Bacteria > Pseudomonadati > Pseudomonadota > Alphaproteobacteria > Hyphomicrobiales > Phyllobacteriaceae > Mesorhizobium > Mesorhizobium sp. B2-1-3. The sequence continues at coordinate 52,381 of NZ_VFWL01000019.1, read as the reverse complement.
GGCCAGCGAACAGACGCCGAGCAGGACGGCGAAGCTGTTGAACTGCAAGAGCACGGCAAGTCCGACCAGTGCCTGCAGGATGAGAAACAGCCATGCCCCCCGCCGCGTGACCTTGCCCGACGGAAGCGGCCGCGAGCGCGTGCGCTCGACCTGATTGTCGATGTCTTCGTCAGCCAGGTCGTTGTAGGTGCAACCGGCGCCGCGCATGGCGATGGCGCCGGCCAGGAACAGCACGAGATACAAGGGCGCCGGCAGCAGCGAAGGCAGCGGATCGCCCGGGCGCGGGTAGGCGCTGGCCGCGAGAGCCGCGGACCACCAGCACGGCCACAGAAGCAACTGCCAGCCGATCGGCCTGTCCCATCGGGCAAGCTGCGCATAGGGCCATATCGGCCGCGGCAGCACGCGGTACACCCAATGGCCGTTCGGCGCGTCGGCGACGCGGCCCTGGGCTGCTTTCGACTGAACCGTTTCCATGAACGATGGAGTGGCAGCAGCCGCGCAAACCGTCAAGCGGCGAGCAGGGCAGTGGCATTCGTCAGCGCTTCAGGAGGCGAAGATGTCGCGGGCGGAGAACCAGCTCTTTGCCACGTCGACGAAGGCCAGCACGGCATTGGGCAGGCGCTGGTGCGTGTCATGGGTGAGGATGATGCGCTGCATGGGCAGCGGATCGGAAAGCGGCTTGCAGACGAGAGGCAAGCCGTCATAGCTGCGGTCGCCATGCGGCCTCGTGTAACTGACGGCGACGCCGAAGCCGTTGGCCACCATGCTGCGCTGGAGTTCGAACGAGCTTGTCTGCCTGTCGGCGACCGGCGACAGGCCACGGCTGCGGAACAGGTCCAGCATGTGCTGCCAGCTATGCGGCTGGTCCGTCGTGATCAGCGGATAGGCGGCCAGATCGGCCAGGCTGACATCGGGACGATCCGCCAGCGCGTGTCCAGCCGGCAAAAGCGCGTGCGGCCTGAGCTCATGCAGCAGGATGCGGGCGAAATGCGAAGGCAGCCCAAGATCATAGGTGAGCCCGAGGTCGACGGCGGCATCGCCGAGGCGCCGCCCGAGCGTCTCGAAGGTCTCGTCGCGCACGATCACTGCAACCTCAGGATGGCGTTCCGAGAAGGCGCGGATCAGGGCCGGCGCGAAATAAGGCGCCAGATCTTCGAAGCATCCGAGCACCAGTTCGCCCCCGAGCGCCGACTTGCGCGAGCCGAGACCGATGAGCTCGTCCGTCTCGGCAAGGACCTGTTTCGCCTTGGCCACCACGGCGCGGCCGAAGGATGTCAGCGAAACGCCGCTTCCGCGCTGGCGCACGAAGAGTTTCTGGCCGAAATCCTGTTCGACCGCGTCGATCGCCACCGAAATGGACGGCTGTGAGACGTTCAACGCCCTGGCTGCGCCGGTAACGCTGCCGTGGCGAGCGACGGCAACCAGATAGCGCAGCTGCGTTAGGGTCAGACTCATAGAGTGGCACTATGTGACAGATGAGAAGTTATTATTTTACTGAATGAAAGAGGCTTGCGATAGTGGCATCGATCCCTGAAAGGAGAATGCCATGGCTTCCCAGACCGCACCTCGCGCGATCGACACAGGCTTGATCGATGCGCGGACAATAGCGGATTACCAGCGCGACGGCGCTGTCTGCATCCGCGGCGCTTTCAAGGACTGGGTCGAAACGATTGCCGCCGGCATCGAGCGGAACATGCAAAACCGCAGCGCCACCGCATCGGATATCGCCAATGGCCGCGGCAGCTTCTTCGACGACTACTGCAACTGGGAACGCATTCCAGAATTCGTCGAGCTGGTGCGCGAATCGCCGGCGGCCGAACTGGCGGCCGCGGTGATGCGGTCGCGCACGGCGCAGTTCTTCCACGATCATGTCCTTGTCAAGGAACCGGGCACGCAGAAGCCGACGCCCTGGCATCAGGACATCCCCTATTATTTTGTCGACGGCCGGCAGACAGTGAGCTTCTGGATCCCTATCGACCCTGTAAAGGAGGCAACGCTGCGGCTGATTGCCGGCTCGCACAAATGGGACAAGATGATCCTGCCGGTGCGCTGGCTCGACGACAGCAATTTCTATGGCGACGAGGGTGACTACCTGCCGGTGCCGGATCCAGACACGGACTCCTCGCTGGAGGTGCTTGAATGGGAAATGGAGCCGGGCGATGCTATCCTGTTCGATTTCAGGACAGCGCATGGCGCACGCGGCAACCTCACTGCGGCGCGGCGGCGGGCGCTTTCGCTGCGCTGGGTCGGCGACGACGCCCACTATGTCGAACGGCCGGGGCGCACCTCGCCGCCCTATCATGGCCATGGCATGCAGCCGGGGCAGAAGCTGCGCGAGGACTGGTTCCCGATCGTCTTCCAGAGCTGAGGCGCTTGCCCGAAATCGGCGGCGGAGGACGCCGCCGATTTTCTGGCAGGGGTAACGTTCCCGTGCGCAATTTCGACCAAATCGCCCGGATGCCTTGACCCGTCGTCCAGAGAGCAATAGCGGGTTCTTTGGAAGATTACAGGCATCAAGAGGTGGCCATGAACGTTCTTCTTCTCGGCTCCGGCGGCCGCGAACATGCGCTCGCCTGGAAGATCGCCGCGTCGCCGTTGCTGACCAAGCTCTATGCTGCGCCCGGCAATCCTGGCATCGGCCGCGAGGCGGAGCTGGTCAAGCTCGACATCGCCGATCATTCCGCTGTCGCCGCCTTCTGCAAGGACAAGCAGATCGACCTCGTAGTGGTTGGGCCGGAAGGGCCGCTGGTGGCCGGCATATCAGACGATCTGCGTGGCTGGGGCATCCGCGTCTTTGGCCCGTCGCGTGCGGCGGCGCGGCTCGAAGGATCGAAGGGCTTCACCAAGGATCTCTGCGCCAGATATGACATCCCCACCGCCACCTATGGCCGTTTCTCAGAACTGGCATCGGCCAAGGCCTATGTCGAGAAGATGGGCACGCCGATTGTCATCAAGGCCGATGGCCTTGCCGCGGGCAAGGGCGTCACGGTCGCAATGACGATGGATGAGGCGCTGGCCGCGCTCGACGCCTGTTTCGACGGCTCTTTCGGCACGGCCGGCGCGGAAGTGGTGATCGAGGAGTTTCTGACCGGCGAGGAGGCCAGCTTCTTCTGCCTGTGCGACGGCACTACAGCACTGCCCTTCGGCACCGCGCAGGATCACAAACGCGTCGGCGACGGTGATGTCGGCCCCAACACCGGCGGCATGGGCGCCTATTCGCCGGCCCCGGTAATGACGCCGCAGATGGTAGAGCGCACCATGCGCGAGATCATCGAACCGACCATGCGTGGCATGGCTTTAACGGGTGCATCCTTCGCCGGCATTCTCTTCGCCGGGCTGATGATAACGGACGAAGGGCCGAAGCTGATCGAATACAACACCCGCTTCGGCGACCCCGAATGCCAGGTGCTGATGATGCGGCTGAAGGACGACCTGCTGGTGCTGCTCAATGCCGCCGTCGATGGCCAGCTCGCGCACATATCGGCGCGCTGGAGCGACGAGGCGGCACTGACCGTCGTCATGGCCGCGAGGGGCTATCCCGGGACGCCCGAAAAAGGCTCGGTCATTCGCGGGCTCGATGAGGCTGCCAGCCAGGGCGCCCAGATTTTCCATGCCGGCACCGCCATCAATGGCGGTGCGCTGGTCGCCAATGGCGGTCGCGTCTTGAACGTCACCGCGGTCGGCGCGACTGTCGGCGAGGCGCAGGAGAAGGCCTATGCCGCGCTCGACCGTATCGACTGGCCGCAGGGCTTCTGCCGCCGCGACATTGGCTGGCAGGCCGTGGCGCGCGAAGCGGCAGGAGCAAGCTGACCGCAAGCATCCGGTCGCACAAATTCAGCGTTTGCCGCGGTCGGGTTCGGTAGAAGCGGTGCTCACCGGGTCCGCCGCCGCAGCGAAGGCGGCGTCGAGTTGCGCTGGGGTACGCTGCCCGGTGCGCTTCCAGGAGACATATTGGACGATGCCGAAGATCGGCCGCCGCGGCACCGTCTTCACGACAGGCATGCGGAACCCGTCGCGGAATTTCGACCAGCGCGAACCAAGCACCGCGACCATTTCCCCGAAACTCGGCGGCGTCGCCACATCGGCGTAGATGAGGGTGGTCTTGCCGGCCAAAGCGGCTTCGCGCGAGAGCGGCACCGGTACGCTGGCGAGATAATCCGCGGGCACGTCGATCAGCCCGCCGAACGGCCATTGCTGGCGCAGCGTGGCGGCATCTGTCGGCGCGACGTTGACGTCGATGTCGTCCGGCGTCCCGGCTACCCTGTAGGGGCAACGGAAGCGGCCGCAATTGGCCTGCGCGGAAAACTGCCAGAGCGCATAGCCTTGCCAGTTGCCGATGGGAAAATGCACGTCGATGTCAGGCTTGTAGCGCGCGTACCAAAGCGGCAGCCGCGACAGCAGCCGGTATTTGTAGCTGTTGTCGGCGATATACTGGGCGGTCTTGCCATTGGTGTAGAGTACCGGGAAGCGGCCGATGCGCCGATGCACCTGGCGCACGAACGCCTCGGCGTCGTCGAGCGACATCCATTGCGCGGGATCGATGCCTTCGATGTCGAGGGCCATGAGGTCGTCCGGCGCGGGATCGGCGAAATCGAGGAAATTATTGGCCTGCTCGACCGGATTGCCGGGGCGGGCGAGGTGATAGGCGCCCCATTTCAGGCCGAGCGCCTTGGCGACCACCTTGCGCGTCTGGAACAGTTCGCGCGTCACCGCATGGCGTTTCCACAGTGCCTTGCAGAGTTTGACCTCGGTATCGTCTCCGGAGCAGGAATAGGGCGGCGACATGCCGTCGGAGGCTTTGTTGATGAAGCCGACGACGCGCTTGTCCGTGGCAAGCTGCGCCCAGTCGATGGAATTGTATTCGTAGGCATCGACGACAAGCGCCCGGTCGGCACTTTTCCACGGCTCGGAGAAATCCGAGGCCCTTGCCGCCGTTGTCAGCGCCATCATCGCCGCGAGAGCGATCGCTGGGCGGCGAAGAAGATGCGCCGTTCTCTTCAAACAGGAATCCCCGTTGATCAAAGGCAAATCCTGGACCGCTATGGTTAAGGATTCGCTTTCAAGGCAATGCGGTCCGTCAGCCGAACAGCTTCAACGCCGTCGCTACTGATAGGAACAGCGACAACCGCCGGTCTTGAAATGGCCTGAAACCATATTTGCAATAGAAGGCGGCGGCCATGTCGTCCTTTGCGTCGACGATCAGTGCGAAGGAAGCAGGAGCAGCTTGGGCGCAGCGCCGAAGTGCATCCACGATCAGTATCGATCCTACTCTTTTTCCCTGATATCGGGTATCAACTGCCAACCTTCCGATCAATATGGCGGGCAGGACCGGGTAACGCGGTAGGCGTCTTGTCAGGTCTTCCGGCAGAGAAGTGATGGGCACATTTGACGCTGCAAGAGTGTAGTATCCGGCAATGAGATCGACATCACGGTCCGCGGCGACAAAGCAGTTGCTAACTCGGCGTTTGACGTCCTGGCTTGCCAACTCGTGTAGATATTGGCCGAGTGCCAGCACGCCACAGCTGAATGTCTTACGATCATACGATCCGCCCAGCGGCTCGATGATCAAGCCTAGACTCACCGGGATTCGACGACAACTCGCTTGTAGGCGTCGGCGGCTTTGCGCAGCGCTTCATTAGGTTCGGGCGGATTGAGAATGGCCTCTACCAGAGCGAGCTGATCCTCGATGGACAGGCGGATGATAGCGATCTCCTCAATGGTGCGTTGTGCAGCTTCCTGCGCTGCGGAGACCACGAAGTCGCTGACGCTGCGGCCCTGGATTTCGGCGGCACGTTTCATCACACTCAGCATATCCGGGGATATCCGAGCTTCGAGACGGGAGGTACGGGTCAGTTGGTTTGTCATTTCGATCACCTCTAGCACGGTATGTACGGGAATACATATCAAGTGCGACGGTCAGCGCGGCCGAATGGCTGAACTTCAAACGGATCCGGCGCGGGCTGTTGCGGCAGCGTGCCTTCGGCCGCGCGTTTGCGATGATGGGCGATCGAGCATTTCGGCGAGCACAATATACCGCGATCCGACCAATAGGCGGCGCCGTTTTCCAATTCACCGTGATAATATGAGAACCCCGCCGCCCGGTAGGGCAGGCCGCACTCGATACAACGGTAGGCGTCAGGTCTGGCAAGCATGAGTTGGTTTCCAGTCGGCTGGTTCTGGTCTGTTGCCGGTCGATTTTGACCCGGCGTCCATCGCATTTAATACGAGCCGGCGCGATTGCAAAATCAGCGTGACAAAATTTGACGTTTACGTAAAAAGAAGATGGGCGATCGCCCAAAGGCGAATACGGTGTGTGGCAAGCAGGTCCCACTCAGGTCCTAGGATCAGCCTGGCCGATGCATCAGGAGGAGCGAGCGGCATGTATCTGGCACCGGTCGAGGACATCGCGTTCACCCTCAAGCATGTGGCCGGCCTGAAGCCTGCCCTCGATGACGGCACGTTCGGCGATCTCGGCGAGGATCTCGTCGACGCCGTTCTTAGCGAGGCCGGCCGCTTCGCCACCGAAGAGGTCGCGCCGCTCTACAAGATTGGCGACGAGCACGGCGCGGTGCTGAAGGACGCGGCAGTGACCATGCCGCCGGGCTGGAAGGAACTTTATCGCCGCTGGATCGACGGCGGCTGGAACGCGCTCTCCGGCCCGGAAGGATATGGCGGGCAGGCGCTTCCGACCATGCTCGGCGTCGCCGCGCTCGAAATGTGGAATTCCGCCGCCATGGCCTTCGGCATTGGCCCGACGCTGACCATGGGTGCGGTCGAGGCGCTCGACAAGCACGCTTCGGAAGAGCTCAAGGCCAAGTATCTCGCAAAGCTCGTCTCCGGCGAGTGGATGGGCACGATGAACCTGACTGAGCCGCAGGCCGGCTCGGACCTCGCTGCCTTGCGCACGCGCGCCGAACCGGCCCGCGACGGCACCTACCGCATCTTCGGCCAGAAGATATTCATCACCTATGGCGAGCATGATCTCACCGACAATATCGTCCATCTGGTACTGGCGCGGCTGCCTGACGCGCCTGCGGGCACGCGCGGCATCTCGCTCTTCCTGGTGCCGAAATTCCTGGTCGGCGCGGACGGCTCGCCTGGCGCACGCAACGACGTCTTCTGTTCGGGCCTCGAGCACAAGCTCGGCATCCATGCCTCGCCGACCTGCACCATGATCTATGGCGACGGTTTTCAGGGCGCCAAGCCCGGCGCCATCGGATGGCTGATCGGCGAGGAGAACAAGGGGCTGGCCTGCATGTTCACCATGATGAACAATGCCCGCCTCGCCGTCGGGATGCAGGGCGTGGCGGTCGCGGAAGCCGCGACCCAGAAGGCGATCGCCTATGCCAATGAGCGCCGCCAGGGCAAGGCGGCGGATTACGCCGGCGCCGGCATGGCGCCGATCGTCCATCACCCCGACGTGCAGCGCAATCTCCTGACCATGAAGGCGCTGACGCAGATCGCGCGGGCGATCAGCTATTCCTGTGCCCATGCCATCGACCTGGCGCGCGTATCGTCTGGTGACCAGGCGGCGCATTGGCGCGACCGGGCCAACCTGTTGACGCCGCTTGCCAAGGCTTTTTCGACCGATATCGGCGTCGAGGTCGCCTCGCTTGGCGTCCAGGTCCATGGCGGCATGGGTTTCATCGAGGAGACGGGGGCTGCGGCACTCTATCGCGACGCCCGCATCGCGCCGATCTACGAGGGCACCAACGGCATCCAGGCGATCGATCTGGTGACCCGAAAACTGCCGCTCGGCGGCGGCGAGCATGTGCACGGCTTCATCGCCGAGCTTGCCGCTGTCGCCAGCGCCGTGCGGACATCAAATCTCGAAGGGTTTGGCCATACGGCCGATGCTCTCGACCGCGGGCTCGACGATCTGACGCAAGCGACACGTTTCCTGCAAAAACTGTCGGCCGATGGCCGGACTGGCGAGGCGCTTGCCGGCGCGACACCCTATCTCCGGCTGGTCTCGCTTGCAGCCGGCGGCGCCTACTTGGCGCGGGGCGCCCTTGCCGATCACGGCCGCGTCGCCCTTTGCCGCTTTTTCGCCGAAAACCTGCTCGGCGAGACAAGTGCCTTGAAGGAGCGCGTTGTCGACGGCGCCGCAAGCCTCGCCGCTGCCGGCAAGACATTGATTTCCGCCTGACGTTCACAAGGAAAGAACCGTGACAGACCATATCCTCGTCGAGCGCCAGGGCGCCATGCAGATCATCCGCATAAACCGCCCGGACAAGAAGAACGCGCTGACGCGCGCCATGTACGCCAAGATGTCGCAAACCTTGGCCGAAGGGGATGCGGATCCGGCAATTCGCGTCCATGTCTTTCTCGGCGTGCCCGGTGCCTTCTCCTCCGGCAACGACCTCGCCGATTTCATGGTCGTCGCGACTGGCGGCGAAGGCGGCACGGAAGTCTGGGATTTCCTGATGGCGCTGGCCAGGGTCGAAAAACCCATCGTCTCCGGTGTCGACGGCATCGCGGTCGGCATCGGCACCACGCTCAATTTGCACTGCGACCTGACCTTCGCCACGCCGCGCACCGTGTTCAGGACACCCTTCGTCGACCTCGGCCTTGTGCCCGAAGCGGGATCGAGCCTGCTGGCGCCGCGCATCCTGGGCCAGCAGGGCGCGTTCGCGCTGCTCGGCCTTGGCGAAGGCTTCTCGGCCGAACGCGCCAAGGCCGCTGGTCTGATCTACGAAGTTGTCGAGGAAGGAGCGCTGGAGGCGTCGGTTCTGGCGGCCGCCGGCCAGATCGCCGCCAAGCCGCCGCAGGCGCTCAGGATCGCGCGCGACCTGATGCGCGGCTCTCGCGAGGACCTCGTCGCCCGCATCAACGTGGAAAGCGAGCATTTTCGCGAGCGGCTGAAATCGGACGAAGCCCGCGCTGCACTGACGGCATTCATGACCAGAAAAAAATAGTTCGGCCCCCGCCTCCCTTAGATGGGGAGGTCGGCCCGCAGGGTCGGGTGGGTGGAGCGCCGACCTATCCCGCGTGCCTCGGTCGCCACTGGCCAGCCCGGGCTAGGCGCAGTGAGGATGTCGGCGCTAGTTTACAAACTCAGGGATAAAGCCGCGTCTTCTCCCAACCGCCCCCGGCATTGCGCGAAAACACCACGCGGTCATGCAGCCGAAACGGTCTGTCGTGCCAGAACTCGATCGTCTTCGGCACGATGCGGAAACCCGACCAGTGTTTTGGGCGCGGAATCTCGCCGATGGCGTAGCGGGCCGTGTATTCGGCCACCGCCTTTTCCAGCGCGAACCGGCTTTCCAGCGGCCGCGACTGTTTCGAGGCCCAGGCGCCGATGCGGCTGCCGCGCGGCCGTGTCGCGTAATAGGCGTCGGCTTCGGCATCGCTGACGATCTCCACCGGCCCGCGCACGCGCACCTGGCGGCGCAGCGATTTCCAGTGGAAGCACATCGCCGCCTTCATGCTGCCTAGGATCTCCCGGCCCTTGGCGCTTTCGAAATTCGTGTAGAACACGAAGCCGCTCTCATCGAATCCCTTGAGCAGCACCATCCGCACATCCGGCATGCCCTCGGCATCGACGGTTGCCAACGCCACGCCGTTGGGGTCGTTCATTTCGCTTTTGGTGGCGTCGTCCAGCCATGCGGCAAAAAGGCGAAACGGCTCGGCGGCCTCGGTAAAGTCACCGCTTGTTAACTCAGTCTCACTCATAGTTTTTCTCAAATTTTCATCAAACAGGGGAGGTTGCCGATTGTCGCGTATCGCGCAAGCTTTTGACAGCAGGCAAGGCAGCCTATTTGCTTCAGCCAGCGCCAAAGCCGCGATCGTGATGATTGCCTTGCCGCTTGCCGCATGTGGCGCGGGCGGCTTCGGCCTGCAAAAAGCCGAGGTCGATCGCTCGATCCTGACCGGCAGCATTTCAGCTCCAGCCGCGTCGGCCGATTCGGACCGCGATTCCGACCAGACGACGATCGGCAACGCGGTGTCCTCCGCCGACATCGAGCAGCTCGGCGGTCAAGCCGTGCCGTGGGCCAATGCCGGTACGGGTTCGCGCGGCTCCATCACCGAACTGGCGGAATTGAAGGACGGGGGTCAGACCTGCCGCCGCTTCAAGGCTTCGCGCGAAAGCTTTGACGGCGTTGCCATGTTCGCGGGCGAACTTTGCCTGGCCAGCGCCGGCGGCTGGCGCATGCAGGACTTCAGGGCGCTTTGATCTTCCACCTCTGAAATAACGTCCAGCACTGGAATTTCTTCCTATGCGAGCGCATATAAGAGGCGACTATGGACTCACTCTTTCTCCAGGGCAGGAAGCATGCGCGACCCCTATGAGGTGCTGGGCGTTGCAAAGAACGCATCGGCCAAGGACATAAAATCGGCGTACCGCAAACTCGCCAAGAAGCATCATCCGGACCAGAATCCGAATGATCCCAAGGCGAAGGACCGTTTTGCCGCGGCCAATCAGGCCTATGAGATCGTCGGCGACGAGAAGACCCGTGCCGCTTTCGATCGCGGCGAGATCGACGCCGACGGCAAGCCGCGTTTCCAGGGCTTCGAGGGCGCCCCCGGTGGCGGTGACCCCTTCGGCGGTTTTCGCCGCCAGCAGCAGGGAGCCGGTTCGCGATTCGAGTTCCGCTCCGGACGCCCTGGCGGCGATCCGTTCGATGGCAACAGCGATATCTTCAGCCAGATTTTTGGCGACGTCTTCTCCGGCTCGCGCGGCCCCGGCCAAAGCGGGGCAGGAATGGGTGACCGCCGCCAGCCGGCAACCGCCGCCGACCTCAATGTCACGCTCGACGTTACCATCGAGGAAGCGGCGAACGCTGAAAAGGTCACGGCGATGTTCCCTGACGGCCGCAAGGTGGCGGTCAAGCTGCCGGCCTATGTCGAGGACGGGCAGACCATCCGGCTGAAGGGGCAGGGCGAGCAAGGGCCGGGCCAGCCCGGCGACGCGTTGGTCAAGATCTGCTTCCGCCGGCATCCGCGCTACCGCCTGGAGGGCCGCGACCTGCATGCCGATTTGCCGGTGGGGCTGGCCGATGCCGTGCTTGGCGCCAAGGTGGCCGTAGAAACGCCGACCGGCAAGCTCGCGGTCAACGTTCCCGCCTGGTCGAGCTCGGACAAGGTCCTGCGCCTGAAGGGCAGGGGCCTGCCGGAAAAGGCCGGCGGCCACGGTGATCTCTACGCCCATGTGCGCATCATGCTGCCGGAAGGCGGCGACAGCGCGCTCGAAGGGCTATTGCGCAGCCAAAAAGGCTGATTGGCGGCTCTTGTCCCCGAACTGTCCCGTTTGAGCGCTTGAAGGGGCTCTGTGCCTGTGCGATAGGGCTCTCCACAAATAAGAAATCTTGCGGAGAGCACGCATATGGCGGGTGGACAGGGCCTGATGGCCGGCAAACGCGGCCTGATCCTCGGCGTCGCCAACAACAGGTCGATCGCCTATGGCATCGCCAAGGCATGCGTCGACCACGGCGCCGAGATCGCGCTGACCTATCAGGGTGAAGCGTTCAAGAAGCGGGTCCAGCCACTGGCTGCGGAACTCGGCGCCTTTGTCGCCGGCCATTGCGATGTAACTGATCCGGCGAGCCTCGACGAGGTTTTCGCCAATGTCGCCAATCATTGGGGCAAGCTCGACTTCCTCGTCCATGCCATCGCTTTTTCCGACAAGGACGAACTGACCGGCCGCTATGTCGAGACGACGCGCGATAATTTCCTGCGCACGATGGACATTTCGGTCTATTCCTTCACCACCATCGCCAAGCGCGCCGAGGTGCTGATGACCGATGGCGGTTCGCTTTTGACGCTGACCTATTACGGCGCCGAAAAGGTGATGCCGCATTACAACGTCATGGGCGTCGCCAAGGCCGCACTCGAGGCCAGCGTGCGCTACCTCGCCGTCGATCTCGGGGCCAAGAAGATCCGCGTCAACGCGATCTCGGCAGGCCCGATCAAGACGCTGGCCGCTTCCGGCATCGGTGACTTCCGCTACATCCTGAAGTGGAACGAATACAATTCGCCGCTGAAGCAGACGGTCACCCAGGAAGAGGTCGGCGATTCCGGCGTCTATTTCCTGTCCGACCTGTCGCGCGGCGTCACCGGCGAAGTGCATCATGTCGATTCCGGCTATCACGTCGTCGGCATGAAGGCGGTTGACGCACCCGATATTTCGACGGTCAAGGATTAACTCCCTCCGCCTATCCTCCGCCCAGGCCCTGGCCCGACCTCCGGAAGACCTGATGTACCCGCTGGTTTATATCGTGCGCCACGGCCAGACCGCGTGGAATGCCGAATTCCGGCTTCAGGGGCAGGCCGATACCGACATCAACGCGCTCGGCCGCGAGCAGGCGAGCGCAAACGGGCATCGGCTGGCTGACCTGATCTCCAATCCAGCAGAGTTCGATTTCGTCGCCAGCCCGATGCGGCGCACGCGCGAGACCATGGAGCGCATTCGCGCCGCCATGAAGCTCGACCCGGCTGCCTACGGGACCGATCCCCGCCTTGTTGAAGTGAATTTCGGCGACTGGCAGGGTTTCACCTTTGCCGAGCTGGAGACGCAATTTCCGGGTGCGAGCAGGACGCGTGCGCTGGACAAATGGAACTTTCAGCCGCCGGGCAAAGATGCCGAGAGCTACCAGATGCTGCTCGAACGGGTAAAGCCGTGGTTCGACGCGCTCGAGCGCCAGACAGTCTGCGTGACGCATGGCGGCGTCATGCGCACCTTGTTTCGCTTCGTGCTTGACATGGCCGAGGACGATGCGGCGAAGCTGGCGATACCGCAGGACCGCGTGCTCAAGCTGGAAGGCGACACCTTGGGATGGCTTTAGGCACCCGGCACGATCCAGGAAGGCTCATGCAGGCCGCCGGCGCAGGTGCATAAAACGGCTGTAACGGCTCAACAAACGCCGAACAGCCGATTTGCATTGGAAGCCTAGTCGGAGTCGCTGTCAGGCAACTGCATATCGGTGACCACGTTTTCGCCATTGGTCACGTCATAGGCAATGACGATGTCCATGCCGGGCTTCAGCGCGTCGAGATCGGTTTCCGCGTTCAGCTTGTAGGATTTGCCGTCGTCCAGCGTCAGGGTCAGCGCGTCCTTGTCGATCTTCTTGATCAGGCCTTCGGTCTGCCCGGCGAAAGCGGCGGTGCAAAGCAGGAATGTGGCGGCAACAGCGCCAATCAGGGTACGCATCATCGTCCTCTTTGGTATTGCGCCGGCATGGGTAGCGGCGGATCCTCAACGGCGAATGGAGCAGAGCAGAAACCAATCGAATGTGTCAAAACTAAATCCGAAGATCACGGTTTGACCCCTGTGGAAAACGCCAATAGAAGGCAGCTTCAGTCGGCTCCGATGCCGGGCAAGGCACTTTGCGATGTCTCACAACACGTTCGGCCATCTTTTCCGCGTCACCACCTGGGGCGAAAGCCATGGGGCCGCATTGGGCTGCGTGGTCGACGGCTGCCCACCCGGCATCCGCTTCACGCGTGACGAAATCCAGGCCGAACTCGACAAGCGCCGGCCCGGCCAGTCGCGCTTCGTCACGCAGCGCCGTGAGCCTGACGAAGTGAAGGTGCTGTCGGGCTTCATCCTTGACGATGACGGCGAGACGATGATCACGACAGGTACGCCGATCTCCATGCTGATCGAGAATGTCGACCAGCGCTCGAAGGACTATGGAGAGATCGCCCGCCAGTACAGGCCGGGCCATGCGGACTACACCTATGACGTCAAATACGGCGTGCGCGACTATCGCGGCGGCGGCCGATCCTCGGCGCGCGAGACCGCGGCTCGGGTCGCCGCCGGAGCCCTCGCCCGCAAGGTCGTGCCGGGCATGGTGGTGCGCGGTGCACTGGTATCGATGGGCGAGAAGTCGATCGACCGCGCCAACTGGAACTGGAATTTCATTGGCGACGCGGACAATCCGTTCTTCACGCCGGATCCGGCGTCCGTTCCCGTTTTCACGAGCTATCTCGACGGCATCCGCAAGGCGGGTTCCTCCGTCGGCGCCGTGATCGAGATCGTCGCCGACGGCGTTCCGGCCGGCCTCGGCGCGCCGATCTACGCAAAGCTCGACCAGGATATCGCATCAGGCCTGATGTCGATCAACGCCGTCAAGGGCGTCGAGATCGGCAACGGCTTCGAGGCCGCCCGCATCACCGGCGAACAGAATGCCGACGAGATGCGCATCGGCAATGACGGCCAGCCGGTGTTCCTGTCCAACAATGCCGGCGGCATCCTTGGCGGCATCTCGACCGGCCAGGCGATCATCGCCCGCTTCGCCGTCAAGCCGACGTCTTCAATCCTGACGCCCCGGAAGTCGATCGACAAGGACGGCAACGACGTCGAAGTGATGACCAAGGGTCGCCATGATCCGTGTGTGGGCATTCGCGCCGTACCGATCGGCGAGGCGATGGTTGCCTGCGCAATCGCCGACCATTATCTGCGGCACCGAGGACAGACCGGAAGGGAGTAGGCAATAGGGAATAGGCAGTAGGCTTTTTTCCTTTCCCCTACTGCCTTATTGCCTACTCCCTATTCCCTGCGAGCGAAGCGAGCATTCCATGTCTTACGACCAGAAGAAGATCGTCGAAGCAATCCGGGCCTTCGAGCGCGGCGAGATCGTCGTCGTCATGGATGATGACGGGCGCGAGAACGAGGGCGACCTGATCGTCGCCGCCGTCCATTGCACGCCGGAAAAGATGGCCTTCATTGTGCGCAACACTTCGGGCATCGTCTGCACGCCGATGCCGCGCGAGGAGGCCAAGCGCCTCAACCTTGCGCCGATGGTCGCCGACAATGATTCGGCGCACACCACCGCCTTCACCGTCAGCGTCGATTTCAAGCATGGTACCACGACAGGCATTTCGGCCGACGACCGCACGCTGACCGTGCGCAATCTCGCCAACGGCAATGTCGGCGCCTCCGATTTCGTCCGCCCCGGCCACATCTTCCCGCTCATCGCGCGCGAAGGCGGCGTGCTGATGCGTTCGGGCCATACCGAGGCGGCCGTCGATCTGTGCAAGCTCGCCGGCCTGCCGCCGATCGGCGTGATCTCGGAACTGGTCAATGATGACGGCACCGTCAAGCGCGGCCCGCAGGTCGCGGCTTTTGCCGAGGAGCACGGCCTCAAGCAGGTTTCTGTCGCCGACCTCATTGCTTACCGGCAACGCAAGGAAACGCTGGTCGAACGCGTGGCGTGCTCCGAGATCGACACGCTCGGCGGCAAGGCGCAGGTCTTCACCTACACGCTGCCGTGGGATTCCATGCACCATGTCGCCGTCGTCTTCGGCGACATCCGCGACGGAGAAGAGGTGCCTGTGCGTCTGCACTCCGAGGACGTGGTGACCGACGTCTTCGGCACCAGCCACCGGCTGGACGCCATCATGAAGGCGATGGGCGAGCGCAAGCGCGGCGTCATCGTCTATCTGCGCGAGGGCTCGGTCGGTGTCGCCCACCAGGAGCGCAACCGGCCGGCGAGCGGCGACCGGGAGGACCACGAAGAGGCGCGCCGCCGCGAGAATGAATGGCGCGAGATCGGGCTCGGTGCTCAGATCCTGAAGGATCTCGGCATTTCCTCGATCAATTTGATCGCCTCGCGCGAGCGCCACTATGTCGGCCTCGAAGGTTTTGGCATCCACATCGCCAAGACCGAGATTCTCTAGGTTCGACGGCGGCAATAGCGTCCGATCCGCTGAACCGGACGCGTCATGGTTCATTCCGCGGCAGCGACGGCCGCTTCACACCCATCCAACTCGCATTTGTGAGTGGCAAGACTGCGCTGGCCGAGCAGCACCGTGACCAGCGCGATGCCGCCCGCGACCACCGAGACCCAGAACCCGTTCTGGGCGCCGAACGCATCCACCACCGCGCCGGCGGCGAAAGAGCCCAGCGCCATGCCGATGCCGATTCCCGTTGTCACCCAGGTAATGCCCTCGGTCAGCATCGCTTCCGGCACATGCCGTTCGATCAGGCCGAATGCCGTGATGAAAGTCGGCGAGATCGCCACGCCGCTGATGAAGACGGTCAGCGCCAAAATCGGCACGCTGTCGGCGGTGAGCGGCAAAATCGTGCTGACTGCGATGATGGCGACCGCGACGGTCAGCTGGCGCTGTAGCGGCGTCTTGAGGTTGAGCGCGCCGACCACGATGCCCAACACGAACGATCCCAGCGCATAGACGCCGATCACCAGGCTTGCGGCACCGGCTTGGCCGAACTCCTTGGTGATCGCCACGGTGCTCACTTCCGTCGTCGCGAAGGTCGCGCCGATGAAGATCAGGGTGAAGGTGATGATCTGTACCGGCCGCAGGCGGATTGCCGAGCCAGTCGAACCATGGTCCACCGGCCGCACTTTCGGCTCGGTCGATCGCTGCAGGATGAATGCTATCGAGCCCAAAGCGAGAAACAACGTGCTCGCCAGCATGCCTGCTTCCGGAAACAGCGCCGCACTGAGGCCCACCGACAGCGCCGCGCCGGCGATATAGACCAGTTCGTCGGCCGCCGATTCGAAGGCGAAGGCGGTGTTCATCTCCGGCCGGCCGCGAAAAAGCTCGGTCCAGCGCGCGCGCACCATTGCCGGCATGCTGGGCATGGCCGCTGCCAGCAGCGCCGACACGAACATTGTCCATACCGGCCAATCCTGGTTGGCCGACGCAATCAGCAGCAGGAATGCCAGCACGGAGATGATGGTGGTGGGCACGACGATCCATGTCTGGCCGAGGCGGTCGACCAGCCTGGAGATCTGCGGCGCCAGGAAAGCGTTGGCCAGCGCGAATGTCGCCGAGACGGCACCCGCCAGCCAGTATTCGCCACGCGTCTGCGACAGCATCGCCACGATGCCGATCGGCGCCATGGCGATCGGCAGGCGCGCCATGAAGCCTGCAGCGGCAAAGCCCTTGGCGCCAGGGGCTCGAAAGATCTCGGAATAGGGGTTCTGCATGGTCCGTTCCTCGACAAAAGGCGATTCGGAAATTACATACGATGCGTATGAACACTAAATAGATCATACGTCGCGTATGTCAATTGGCATACGTGACGTATGTGGATAAGGCCAGAAGAGATGCACAAGCCCCGCAGGGAAATGATCGCCGAAACGCGCGCCAAATTGATTGCCGCGGCCCGGCATGCGTTCGGAACGATCGGTTATGCCGAGGCATCGATGGATGATTTCACCGCATCGGCAGGGCTGACGCGCGGTGCGCTCTATCATCATTTCGGGGACAAGAAGGGGCTTTTGCAGGCGGTTATCGCCGAGATAGACGCCGAGATGGCGGCACGGGTGAATGAGGTTGCAGCGAAAGCACCGACCCGCTGGCAAAGCTTCGTCGACGAATGCACGAGCTACATCGAAATGGCGCTGGAGCCGGAAATCCAGCGCATCATGTTTCGGGACGGTCCGGCCGTGCTGGGGGATCCCGCGCAATGGCCGAACGCCAATGCCTGCGTCGCGTCGATGACCGATCACCTGACGACGCTGCAGGGCGACGGGGTGGTTGTCCCGGGCGTAGACCCCGAGACCGCGGCACGGCTGATCAACGGGGCGAGCAGCCAGGCGGCGCAGCGGATCGCCAATTCGAACGACCCGGAAGCGACGTCGAAGACCGTGGTGGCGGCATTCAAGCAACTGCTCGAAGGATTGTTGAGGAAGGATGCCGGAGCCGCCTGACGACGGCAGGCCGCCGGCAGCGCGCTGCGCATGCCGTATCCGAAATCAAATCAAGGGTTTGTCAGACTTTTCGCATGTTGCCGCCTTGAGGCGTGCGATCGTTGATTTGAGCGGAACTTCGCCCTGTCCGCAAAACGTCTCGCTCATGATCAGCTCGGGCAGCGGCAGCCGCCGCCCCCAGCCATGTGTTTCGAGGTCCGGTTTCGGCGCGAACTCCGAGACACGGCCGACACAGAGATAGGCCACCGGCGTCACATGCTCGGGAATCGACAGAAGGCCTTTCAACGCCTGCGCCTCGATAATGCTGACCCAGCCAACGCCGACGCCTTCGGCGCGCGCCGCCAGCCAGAAATTCTGCACCGCGCAGACCGTGCTGTAGAGATCCATCTCGGGATTGTGCCAGCGTCCCAGCGGCGAACCCTGTGAGCGTCGGCGGTCGCAGGTGATACAGATATTGAGCGCGCTTTCGCAGATGCCTTCCAGCTTGAGCTTGCGGTAGAGCGCCCGCCGCTCTTCCTCGATCGCCGGCAATTCCTGCTCGCGCGCCGCGAGGAACAGGTCGCGCACCTGTTCCCGTCGTTCGGTGCCACGAATGACGATGAAATTCCATGGCTGCATGAAGCCGACCGATGGCGCGTGATGGGCGGCAAGCAGCAGCCGCGCCAAGACCTCGTCGTCGACGGCCTCTGATGTAAAATGGCTGCGGACATCGCGCCGCGTGAACATGGCGCGGTAGACCGCATCGCGCGCCATCTGGTCGAATCCGTCACCCACGGGGATGGTCATATTGTCCGGCATCGCTTGTCCCCTTGCGATTGCAATCAACTGCCGTCCGCCTGACCATGCGGATGACGATGCCTGCCAGGCCGGTCTTCTGGCTCGGGATCAACCCGCATCCGGCGCCTTCCCGTCATCGACAGTGGCATTTACCGGCGCGGTCCCCCTTACAGCGTTGGGCACGCCACGGTATCAAACCGTGTTCCCGATTCTCCCGCTCGCGGCGGGCACCAGGCAGTGGCCGGGACTTTACGACGAAGCCCCTGCGCCGCCAATCCCCGCGGCGACGCGAACGGACGCAAGCGCGATTTTCCCCAACCATCAGGCCGCAACGCATGGCCATCGCCGCGCCAGGGCACTAGATAGGGAGCATGGCCACTCGTCTCTACACCCATCCGATCTTCCTCGAGCACATCACGCCACCCGGCCATCCGGAGCGGCCGGACCGCTTGCGCGCAATCGAGCGCGTGCTCGACGACGAGGCTTTTGCCGCGCTCGATCGCCTCGAGGCGCCACAAGGCGACGAGGCCACCATTCTCTACGCGCATCCCGAGGATTTCGTCGAGCGGGTACGCGCCGCCATTCCCGATACGGGCATCGCCCGCATAGATGCCGACACAACGGCCAGCCCGAAGAGCTGGCAAGCGGCGATCACCGCGATCGGCGCCGCCAACGCCGCCGTCGACGACGTCTTTGCCGGCAGGGCAGACAACGTTTTCGTCGCCGCCCGGCCGCCCGGCCATCATGCGGAGAAAGCGACGGCGATGGGCTTCTGCCTGTTCAACACGGCGGCCATCGCCGCACGTTATGCACAGCGCAAACACGATATCGAACGCGTCGCCATCGTCGACTGGGACGTGCATCACGGCAACGGCACGCAGGATGTTTTCTGGGACGATCCGTCCGTGCTTTATTGCTCGACGCACCAGATGCCGCTCTACCCCGGCACCGGAGCAAAGAACGAAACCGGCGCCGGCAACATCGTCAACGCGCCGCTTGCGCCGCAGACCGGCAGCGAGGCGTTCCGCGATGCCTTCCTGTCGCGCGTGCTGCCCTCGCTCGACAATTTTGCACCCGACCTGATCATCATTTCGGCCGGCTTCGACGCGCATCATCGCGATCCGCTGGCCGAGATCAACCTGACCGAGGATGATTTCGACTGGGCGACCGGCCAACTCATGCAGCGCGCGGCGCGCCACAGCGCCAACCGGCTCGTCAGCCTGCTCGAGGGCGGCTACGATCTGCAAGGATTGGCATTTTCGGTCGCCGCCCATGTCGGGCGACTGATGAAAGGATGAATGATGGCTGGTGAAATCAACGAAGACGTCAAGGCGATGAGCTTCGAACAGGCTCTCGACGCGCTGGAGAAGATCGTCGATGATCTGGAGCGTGGCGATGTGCCGCTCGACCAGTCGATCAAGATCTACGAGCGCGGCGAGGCGCTGAAGGTGCATTGCGACCGGCTGCTCAAGGCGGCCGAGGACAAGGTGGAGAAGATCAGGCTGTCCCGCGACGGCAAGCCGGTCGGGACGGAGCCGCTGGACGCGGATTGAGGCACGCAGCCGTCTCTCTGGTTTTTGACACGATCATGATTGAGGATAGAACGCGTCCCGATTGAAACGGCTCCAGGACAAGAGGAGATACGGAAGCGATGTGCAGAAACATCAAGACCCTGTTCAATTTTGATCCGCCGGCGACCAACGACGAGGTGCGCGATGCAGCCCTTCAATTCGTTCGCAAGCTGAGCGGAACGACGCGGCCTTCGAAGCAGAACCAGCACGCATTCGACCATGCCGTCGAGGCCATCGCGGCGTCGGCGCGCGAGCTTCTCGATTCGCTTGAAACCAACCAGCATCCGCGCAATCGCGAGGAGGTTGCGGCCAAGCTGCGGGCGAAGGCGGCGATCCGCTTTGCCTGATCTGGCCAAAGCAGCCATCGGCCGCTGACAAGGAGAGTTCATGAGCTTCTTTCCCGGGAAGGATCCTGAAGCCGGCGATGCCTTTGCCGGCGACCAGATCGAATTGATGGTCATTCCGAACGCCAAGGACATTGGCGGTTTTCAGGTTCGCCGCGCCTTGCCGACCGCCAAAAGGCGGCTGGTCGGTCCCTTCATCTTCTTCGACCGCATGGGCCCGGCCATCCTGCGTGCCGGTCAGGCGCTCGACGTCCGGCCGCATCCTCATATCGGCCTGTCGACGGTCACCTACCTGTTCGACGGCAGGATCAGGCATCGCGATTCGCTCGGCACCGAGATGGTGATCGAGCCGGGTGACGTGAACCTGATGACCGCCGGCCGCGGCATCGTCCATTCGGAGCGCACGCCGGAAGAACTGCGCGGCGCGCCGATGTCGATCTCGGGGCTGCAGACATGGTTGGCGCTGCCGGACGGCAAGGAGGACGTGGCGCCGGTTTTCGAAAACACCGCTGTCGCGCGGCTTCCCGACATCGACGCGGAAGGCGTCAGCGGCCGCATCGTTATAGGCGATTTCCAGGGGCTGCGTTCCCCGGTGCGAGCCGATTCCGAGACGCTCTACGCCGACCTCAGGCTGGCGCCCGGCGCCAGCGTGAAAATCCCTGCCGACGCGGAAGAACGCGCCATCTATACGCTGGAAGGCGAGGTCTCGATTTCCGGCGACGTGTTTCCGGCGGAACGGCTGCTGGTGTTCCGGCCCGGCGACGAGATCGTCGTATCCTCACAGGCTGGTGCCCATTTCATGCTGTTCGGCGGTGCCTCGCTGGGCTCGAAGCGCTACATCTGGTGGAATTTTGTCTCGTCCTCCAAGGAGCGCATCGAACAGGCCAAGCAAGAATGGAAGACCGGCCGCTTCGACATCGTTCCCGGCGATGAGGAAGAGTTCATTCCACTGCCGGAAGGCTGAGGAAATCGACGACGGGGCGTGCCTTTCGCGTCATTTGGCAGGCATTTACTTTCGCCTGCCGGCGGCCTATCCCGCGCATGAACAGAAGCTTGGGCCTACCCGTGAACGCAACGCCGCATACGCCGCTTCTCGACAAGGTCCTCATCCCGGCCGAGCTGCGCACGCTTTCCGAAAGCGAATTGCCGCAATTGGCATCAGAGCTCCGCCTCGAACTGATCGACGCGGTGTCGCGCACCGGCGGTCATCTCGGCGCCGGGCTTGGCGTGGTCGAACTGACCGTGGCGCTGCACTATGTCTTCAATACCCCCGATGACCGGCTGATCTGGGATGTTGGCCACCAGGCCTATCCGCACAAGATCCTGACCGGGCGCCGCGATCGCATCCGCACCCTGCGCCAGGAGGGCGGCCTCTCCGGCTTCACCCGCCGCACCGAGAGCGAATACGATCCGTTTGGCGCCGCCCACTCCTCGACGTCGATATCGGCCGGCCTCGGCATGGCGGCGGCCCGCGATCTTGCCGGCGGCCGCAACAATGTCATCGCTGTCATCGGCGACGGCGCCATGTCGGCCGGCATGGCCTACGAGGCGATGAACAATGCCGGCGCGCTCGATGCCCGCCTGATCGTCATCCTCAACGACAACGACATGTCGATCGCCCCGCCGACCGGCGCCATGAGCGCCTATCTGGCGCGCCTGGCCTCTGGCAAGGCCTATGTCGGCCTGCGCGACTTCGGCAAGAAACTGACCTCGTATCTTGGCAAGCGTGCCGACCGTGCCATCACCAGGGCGGTCGAGCATGCGCGCGGCTACGTCACCGGCGGCACGCTGTTCGAGGAGCTCGGCTTCTACCATATCGGTCCGATCGACGGCCACAATCTGGACCATCTGATCCCGGTGCTGAAAAATGTCCGTGACAATGGCAAGGGCCCCGTGCTGATCCATGTCGTCACCCAGAAGGGCAAGGGCTACGCGCCGGCCGAGGCCGCGGCCGACAAATATCACGGCGTCAACAAGTTCGACGTCATCACCGGCGCTCAGGCCAAGGCCCCGGCCAACGCGCCGGCCTATACCAAGGTGTTCGCCGAAAGCCTGATCCGGGAGGCCCAGGAGGACGAGCGCATCGTCGCCGTCACCGCCGCTATGCCGGGCGGCACCGGGCTTGATCTGTTCGGCGAAGTGTTTCCGGCCAGGACCTTCGACGTCGGCATCGCCGAACAGCATGCGGTGACGTTCGCGGCCGGCCTCGCGACCGAAGGCTACAAGCCGTTCGCGGCGATCTATTCGACCTTCTTGCAACGTGCCTACGATCAGGTCGTGCACGACGTGGCGATCCAGAAATTGCCGGTGCGCTTCCCCATCGATCGCGCCGGCTTCGTCGGAGCCGACGGCGCCACCCATTGCGGCGCCTTCGACACCACCTTCCTGGCCTCCCTGCCGGGCTTCGTCGTCATGGCGGCGGCCGACGAGGCGGAACTGCGCCACATGGTGCGCACCGCGGCAACCTACGATGACGGCCCGATCGCCTTCCGCTATCCGCGCGGCAATGGCGTCGGCGTCGACATGCCCGATCGCGGCTCGGTGCTCGAAATCGGCAAGGGCCGCATCATCAGGGAAGGCGGCAAGGTGGCACTCCTCTCCTTCGGCACGCGCTTGCAGGATTGCCTGATCGCGGCCGAGGAACTGGGCGCGTCCGGGCTTTCGACCACCGTCGCCGATGCGCGCTTCGCGAAGCCGCTCGACGAGGACCTGATCCGACGGCTGGCCCGCTCGCACGAGGTTCTGGTCACGGTGGAGGAGGGCGCCGTCGGCGGCTTCGCCAGTCACGTTTTGCAGTTCCTCGCCCATGAGGGCCTGCTGGAAAGCGGTCTGAAAGTGCGCCCGCTTGTGCTACCGGACGTGTTTGCGGACCACGCCAAGCCGGAAAAGATGTATGCCGATGCCGGTCTCGATGCCGCCGGCATCGTCCATACGGTTTTCACCGCCCTCGGGCAGGCGGTCCGCGCCCAGCGCGCCTGACTCGACACATCAAGCGCTTGAATCGGTTTGCCGGCTCGATGTCGTAACGCATTGTTGACATTGCGGTTTGGCGTTTTGCTTACCGTGTCTCTTGCCCGTTTTTCAACGGCACGCTGCTAGGTTCTGGCCAGGCAGGGAGACAACAACAGTGAAGACGCTTCTGTGCGGCATGGCGATCCTGACCGCCATCGCAGCGCCGGCCATCGCCGGAACGCGCTACGAACGCAATCTCGAGAAGGCGGCCGCGGATATAGTCGCCAGCAGGATGGGGCATATCAGGGGCGGCTTCTCCTACAAGCAGCTGCCGCAGCTTGTTGTCCCGCCGGACGCCGCATCGGCATCCGCCGCGCCAGTCGAGCGCCCGCGCAGGGAAGTTGCCCGCGATCGGGATGACGGCCTGTCTCCCGCCGTCGAACGGCAGGCTCCCCGCACCATCTTCTGATCTCGCCCAAATCAAACCACCCAAATCAAAACCACATGTCGCGCACGCAGCGGCCGTCGCGCGGCAGATCGTCGTAGGTCTCGAGACCGTCGAAATGGTCGATCGGCAGGTCGGCCACGGCTTCCGGCGGCGCAAGCCTTACATTGACGGCGATCCGCGTGCGGCCGGACTCGGCTGGGCGCAAACCGCGCCAGGCAAGCACGCACGCACATGTCGGGCAGAACAGGATCTCGAGCGTGGGTTCGGCCTTGCCGGCACGTTTATAGCTTTTTATCGGCCCCACGACGCGGATACGTTCATCGACAAAGTCGTAGGCCCAGAGCGTGCCGTAACGTCGGCACAGCGTGCAGTTGCAAGCGGTGATCGGCCCGGGATCGCCCTTCAAGGTCCAGTGGGCCGCACCGCAATGGCAGGTTCCCGTAAGCATCCGTCCTCCTTCGCCTTCGGCAGCAAAACGGCGTTTCTTCCTTATCATCGTGGCCGACCTGATGCGATATGCGACTGGCCGCGAGCGGCTCTCTGCGGTCGCTGCCCTGCGGCGATGTTGCTTCTCCTGCTCCAATCTCCTTGCCTTCGCCGCCGGCTTTCGCCAAGGAAGACCGATGAATTTTCCCCGGCCAGCCAGCACGCGCCAGCGGCTCGACGATCTGCTCGTAGCGCGTGGGCTGTTTTCCAGCCGCTCGCGTGCACGTGACGCGATCGAACGTGGTACGGTAACTGTTGATGGCGTCATTGGCCGCAAGCCGGGTCAGGCCGTGCAACCGGAATGCGTCATCGCCGTTGATGACCCGGCCCAAGGCTATGTCTCACGCGCGGCGCTGAAGCTGATCGCCGGGCTCGACCATTTCGGCCTCGATCCGGCCGGCTGTGAGGCGCTCGACATCGGCGCCTCGACCGGCGGATTCACCCAGGTCCTGCTCGAACGCGGCGCGACCCATGTCACGGCGATCGATGTCGGTCACGGACAGATGCATGCTGATATCGGCAAGGACGCGCGCGTGACGGTCATCGAGGGGCTGAACGCCCGCGATCTCTCAACCGCCGATCTTGGCGGCCGGAGTCCGGACTTCATAGTCTCCGACGTCAGTTTCATTTCACTGAAACTGGCCCTGCCGCCTGCGCTTGCCATCGCCAAGCCGGGTGCCGCAGCGATGTTTCTGGTCAAGCCGCAGTTCGAGGCGGGTCGCGAGGCGATCGGCAAGGGCGGCCTGCTGAAAGACCCCTATCATGCCGCCCGTGTCGCCGGCTTGCTGCAGGATTGGCTGGATGCCGTGCCCGGCTGGCGCTCGCTCGGCTTGCATCTGTCGCCAATCGAGGGCGGTGACGGCAATCGCGAATTCCTGCTTGGTGGGGTCAAGGACCGATGAGCGCACGCTTCACCATCAAAAAGCTTGGCGCCCAGGGGGATGGCATCGCCGACACCGAAAGCGGCGATCTGTTCATTCCTTTCACGCTGCCAGGCGAGGTCGTCACCGCGGCGCGTGAAAGGGATCGCGCCACGCTGATGGCGCTGATCGAGGCCTCGCCCCTGCGCATCGAACCCGCCTGCCGACATTTCGGCGAGTGCGGCGGCTGCGCCCTCCAGCATTTGGAGGCGCAAGCCTATCAGCAGTGGAAGCGCGAGAAGGTCGTGCATGCGCTGAGAGGCATCGATTGCGAAATAGGCGGTCTGGTCGCCTGCGCGCCGCACACGCGCCGCCGCGTCGTGCTCGCCGCCAGGCGCACCGAAACAGGCATGCTGCTCGGCTTCAATCGCCATCTGTCGCCGGAAATCATTTCCATCTCCGAATGCCCGATCTCGCTGCCTGGGATCGTCAGCGCGCTCGACGGCTTGAGGGCACTCGCCGAATTGATCTGCGCCACCCCGAAATCGTTTCGCATGGCGGTCACAGTGACGGATTCCGGCCTCGACGTGGCGGTGCATGAATCGGGCAAGCTCGGCGAAAACCAGCGCCGCATCGCCGCCAATTTTGTCATTGCGCAGGGCTTTGCCAGACTGTCCATCGATGACGAGATCATCATCGAGCCGAAGAAGCCTGTCGTCATGTTCGGCAGCGTTGCCGTCGCGGTGCCGCCGGGCGCCTTCCTGCAGGCGACGGAGGCAGCCGAACGGACCATGGCCGATATCGTCGGCGGACATCTGAAACGTGCCAAAAAAATTGCCGATCTCTTCGCCGGCTGCGGCAGCTTCGCCCTGCGGTTGGCCGCGAGATCGGAAGTGCATGCGGTGGAGGGCGATGCGGCCGCACTTTCGGCGCTCGATCGGGGTTCACGCTTCGCCACCGGCCTGAAACGCGTGACCGGCGAGCGCCGAGACCTGTTCCGCCGTCCGCTGACGTTCAAGGAGTTAAACGCCTTTGATGGCGTTGTCTTCGATCCGCCCCGCGCGGGCGCGGAGGATCAGTCGAAGCAGATCGCCCGCTCGGATGTTCCATTCGTTGCCGCGGTCTCCTGCAACCCGGTGACGCTCGCGCGGGATTTGCGCATCCTCATCGACGGCGGCTACGCGGTGAAAAGCGTGACGCCGATCGATCAGTTTCTGTGGTCGCCCCATGTCGAGGCTGTTGCCTTGCTGGAGAAGCCGCGGAAAAGACGTTAGGCGCTTAGCCCTGCTCAGCGAGACTGGTCGCGTCATGCAGTCTGCCCCGAAATCCCAGCCAGATTTATCGCTAAAGTTGTGGATCATCGCCACTGCGGTTGAATCTGCCCCGCAAAAAGGCATAATCCAAATTGGGATAGGGGGAGAAGATGATTTCACCAGGTTTTGTTGCCGAGATTTTTGGTTCGGCTCTCATCATGGCGCTCACCGGTGCGGTGCTCGCTTGGATCTTGAGAAAATTCACGCGTGTGGGGCTGGTGCCATCCTATGCGCTTGGCGTCGCGGTCATGACGTTTGTCGGCGCTGCGCTCTATGTCTCGGGCCATGATGGGACCGTCGACTACCTGAGTGCATGGACCCAGTACGCGATCGGCGGCGTTATCGGCTTCCTGATCCTGTATGCCACGTCGCGCCGGTCTGTGAGCAAGACCTAGCAGACTGGCCACGAGGCGGCTTCAAACCCTTGTGCCGCCGACCGTCATCTGGTCCATCCTGAGGTGCGGCTGGCCGACGCCGACCGGCACGCCCTGTCCAGCCTTGCCGCACATACCGATGCCGTTGTCGAGCTTCATGTCATTGCCGATCATCGAAACGCGGTGCATGGCGTCGGGCCCGTTACCGATCAGCATGGCGCCCTTGATCGGTTGCGTCACCTTGCCGTTCTCGATCATGTAGGCTTCGGTGCAGCCGAACACGAACTTTCCGGAGGTGATGTCGACCTGGCCGCCGCCGAAGGAGACGGCATAGATGCCGTTCCTGACCGAGGCGATGATCTCGTCCGGCTCCATGTCGCCCGATGTCATGTAGGTGTTGGTCATGCGCGGCATCGGCTGGTGCGCGTAGCCCTCGCGCCTTCCGTTGCCGGTGGCCCGCATGCCCATCAGCCGGGCGTTCTGGCGGTCCTGCATGTAACCGACCAGCTTGCCGTCCTCGATCAGCACGTTGCGCGCCGAAGGCGTGCCTTCATCGTCGACGGTGAGCGACCCGCGTCGTTCCGCGATCGTGCCGTCATCGACGACGGTGACGCCCTTTGCCGCCACCTGCTGGCCCATCAGGCCGGCGAAAGCGGATGTCTTCTTGCGGTTGAAGTCGCCTTCCAGCCCGTGGCCGACGGCCTCGTGCAGCATGACGCCGGGCCAGCCGCTGGAGAGCACGATGTCGAAAGTGCCGGCCGGCGCCGGTACGGCTTCGAGATTGACCAGCGCCTGACGCAGCGCCTCCTTGGCGGCGTGCTTCCAGCTGTCCTCGACGAGGAAGTCGCCGAACGCCTTGCGTCCGCCCATGCCGTAGGAGCCGCTTTCCTGGCGGTCGCCGTCGCCGACCACCACCGACACGTTCACCCTGACCAGCGGCCGGATGTCGCGCACCACCTGGCCGTCGGCGCGCACGATCTCGACATGCTGCCAGGACGAGGTCAGCGATGCCGAGACCTGGCGCACGCGCGGATCCTCGGCGCGCAGCCATGCGTCGACTTCCTGCAACAGCTTCGCCTTGGCCTCGAAGGAAGGGGAGGGGATCGGGTTCTCATCGCCATAGAGATGGCGGTTGGTGCGGGCGGGCGCGGCGGCAAGCGTTCCGGAATAACCGCCCTTGACGGTCGAGACGGCGTTAGCCGCGCGTCGCAGCGAAGCCTCGGACAGGTCGCTGGAGTGGGCATAGCCGCTGGCTTCGCCGGCAACCGCGCGTAGGCCGAAACCCTGGTCGGTGTTGAAATTGGCCGTCTTCAGCCGACCGTTGTCGAACATCAGCGCTTCGCTCTCGCTGTATTCGACGAACAACTCGCCATCGTCGGCGCCGTTGATGGTCTCTGCGACGATCTCCTTGACGCGATCGTCGGAAATATCGAATTGGCCGATAAGGCTGTTCATGGCGTATGTCCGTGGATGAATGGTTATATCCGGGATGTAGGCGCGAAGCCGCGCCCAGACAATCGCCAATCGTCATTCAAATGCAGGGCGGCGGCGTCCCGGATCTATCCCAGGTCCGGAAAACCTATCGTTGATCGGCAGCTCCCGGGTCGAGGCGCGGGAGTCTACGGCAGGGCCGCAAATCCGTCGGCAAAACCCTTGAGGTCCACCGGGATGCCGATGCCTTCTTCTGGCGTCTGGAAGACGATGAACGTGGCCGACGTGCCGGTCTTCAGCGTATCGAGCAGCGGCTTCTCGAGAATGACCTCAGCGTAGCAGCCGTCCTGGAAGCAGCGCACGAAATAAGCGCGGCCGATATCCTTGCCGTCGACATTGAGGCCGAGCCCGTTGGGCAAGAGCACGCCGAGCGGCGCCAGCACGCGCAGGATCTCCGCCTTGTTGTCGGCGGTGCGCAGCACCACGACCGACAGCCCCATCTCGGGGCGGTCCTCGGCGACGACGTTCTGCATCATCACGCATTGTTCGGACGTGGCGCCGGCCGGCGTGTCGCAGATGATCGACCACGCGCCATGGGTCGAGCGCACCGTGCCGCTCGGCTGGGCCGCGTTGGCCTGGCCGGCGGCCGACAAGCCGGCGACGGACAAGGCGGCGAGAAAGATGACCTTCGCCAAGGGGCTCGAAAGCCCAAATCCCGACAGCCAAGAGTTCATGACGGCTCCATTGCGAATCACGGCACTTTAAGCCGCGCCAAAGCCAAGTAAAGGACGAGACAGCGGCCGAGCCGCCACGAAAATGCCCATGCGGCGCTTTTCCTAGCCAATTTCGCCCGAATTACGACGCCAGGCGCGCCGGCCGGCAGGAAGCAGCCGATCCGTTGAACATAGCCGATTCGCCATGGCGGCCGCCGCCTTCAAAGATGCATTCCGGCTTGCGCGCAAAAATGCCGCACGGTTTCCTCCGCTCCTTTCTTGCGGAGGGAAAAAGAGTATGGTTTGAACCAGCTTGAGACAGTCGGGATTCCCGTCCCGGCATTGTTCGTTATTCTCGTGGACACAGCCGCGAGGAACTGGGAGACGAAGAGGGCGATGAGAAATTTCCTGGCAAACGCCAAGCTTCCAGCAAGTGCCAAGTTTCTAAGCGCTTGTGCCGTTACCACGTTTTTCGCCGGCACGGCCGCCCATGCCGATCAGCCCGTCGAGTGGGAGACGACCTTCCAGGCGCCGGCAACCGACATGATGCGCCAGATCGAGTGGTTCGGAAACTACACGATGTGGTTCATCATCCCGATCACCGCCCTGGTATTGGTCCTTCTGATCTACTGCATCGTGAAATTCCGCGCGAGCGCCAACCCGGTTCCGTCCAAGACCAGCCACAACACGCTGATCGAGGTGATCTGGACTGTCGGCCCCGTCGTCGTCCTGCTCTGCCTCGCCATCCCCTCGTTCCAGCTCTTGACCGCGCAGTACACGCCGCCGGAAGAAGCCAAGCTCACCGTCAAGGCGACGGGCAACCAGTGGAACTGGGATTACGAATACCAGACCGACAACACGCTCTCGTTCAACTCGGCGATCCTCCAGGATGGCGACCGTGCCGCCGCCGGCAAGGAAGATCGCAAGGTCTATCCGCGCCTGCTTGCCGTCGACAACGAGATGGTGGTGCCCGTCCACACGATGACCCGGGTGCTCGTCACCGCGACCGACGTGATCCATTCCTTCGCCATGCCGTCCTTCGGCATCAAGATCGATGCCATTCCCGGCCGCACCAACGAGACCTGGTTCAAGGCGGAGAAGGAAGGCCTCTACTACGGCCAGTGCTCGCAGCTCTGCGGCAAGGACCATGCCTTCATGCCGATCGCCATCCGCGTCGTCTCCGACGCGCAGTTCAAGACCTGGCTGGCTGCGGCCAAGACCGATCTGCCCGGCGCCAACAAGACGCTGATGGCCGAGGTCGATGGCCAGAACAAGGTAGCGGCCGCCGGCAACTGATGCCGCGGGTTAGCAAGATTTAGGGAACGGAGCGGAACATGGCAGACGCTGCAGCTCACGACGGGCACGACCACAAGCCTTATCATGGTTGGGTGCGCTGGGTTTATTCGACCAACCACAAGGACATCGGTACGCTCTACCTGATCTTCGCGATCATGGCCGGCATCATCGGCGGCGCGCTGTCGGTCGCCATCCGCATGGAGTTGCAGGAGCCTGGCATCCAGATCTTCAGCGGTCTGGCGCAGATGGTCTACGGCATGAACGGTGACGCCGCGATCGACGGCGGCAAGAGCATGTACAACGCCTTCGCCACGGCGCACGCGCTGATCATGATCTTCTTCATGGTCATGCCGGCCCTGATCGGCGGTTTTGCCAACTGGATGGTGCCGATCATGATCGGCGCCCCGGACATGGCGTTCCCGCGCATGAACAACATCTCGTTCTGGCTGCTGCCGCCGGCTTTCATCCTGCTGCTTATCTCGATGTTCGTGCCGAGCGCGCCTGGCGCCTACGGCGTCGGCGGCGGCTGGACGCTCTATCCGCCGCTTTCGACCTCCGGTCAGCCCGGTCCGGCCATGGATCTGGCGATCCTGTCGATCCACATCGCCGGCGCGTCCTCGATCCTGGGTGCCATCAACTTCATCACCACCATCTTCAACATGCGCGCGCCAGGCATGACGCTGCACAAGATGCCGCTGTTTGCTTGGTCGGTGCTGGTCACCGCATTCCTGCTGCTGTTGTCGCTTCCGGTCCTTGCCGGCGGCATCACCATGCTGCTTACCGACCGCAATTTCGGCACGACCTTTTTCGCTCCCGATGGCGGCGGCGATCCGCTGCTGTTCCAGCACCTGTTCTGGTTCTTCGGCCATCCGGAAGTGTATATCCTGATCCTGCCGGGCTTCGGCATCATCAGCCATATCGTCTCCACCTTCTCGCGCAAGCCGGTGTTCGGCTATCTCGGCATGGCCTACGCCATGGTCGCGATCGGCGCGGTCGGCTTCATCGTCTGGGCGCACCACATGTACACGACCGGCCTGTCGCTCGACACGCAGCGCTACTTCGTCTTCGCCACCATGGTCATCGCGGTGCCGACGGGCGTGAAGATCTTCTCCTGGATCGCGACGATGTGGGGCGGATCGATATCGTTCAAGCCGCCGATGCTGTGGGCGCTGGGCTTCATCTTCCTGTTCACGATCGGTGGTGTTACCGGGGTTCAGCTGGCCAATGCCGGTCTCGACCGGTCGCTGCACGACACCTATTTCGTGATCGCGCACTTCCATTACGTGCTGTCGCTGGGGGCGGTGTTCGCCATCTTCGCCGGCTGGTACTACTGGTTCCCGAAGATGACCGGCTACATGTATTCGCCCGTCATCGCCAACACCCATTTCTGGGTCATGTTCGTCGGCGTCAACCTTGTCTTCTTCCCGCAGCACTTCCTCGGCCTTGCCGGCATGCCGCGCCGCACCATCGACTATCCGGACGCGTTTGCGGGCTGGAACATGGTGTCGTCCTACGGTTCGTACATTTCGGCCGTCGGCGTGGTGATCTTCCTCTATGGCGTGTTCGAAGCCTTCCAGAAGAAGCGGATCGCTGGCGCCAATCCATGGGGCGAGGGCGCAACGACGCTGGAATGGCAGCTGCCGTCGCCGCCGCCGTTCCACCAATGGGAGCAGCTGCCGAAGATCAAATAAGGCGGCAGCCCGGAATCGAAACCGCCGGCCTGCCGGCGGTTTCGGCCAAACGGAATATGGATTTGAGTACGCATGGCCCTTGTCGACGAAACCAGCATTGACGAAGCGGGCTTCCGCATGTCGGAAGCGACGGCGGGTGATTTCTTCGCCCTCCTGAAGCCGCGCGTCATGTCGCTGGTGGTGTTCACCGCCTTTGTCGGACTGGTCGCGGCACCCGTGACCATCAATCCGCTGCTGGCGGTGATCGCGATCCTGGCTATTGCCATCGGGGCTGGTGCCTCCGGCGCGCTCAATATGTGGTACGATGCCGATATCGACGCGGTGATGACACGCACCGCCACCCGCCCGGTGCCGGCCGGCCGCATCCAGCCCCACGAGGCGTTGAGCTTTGGGTTGGTGCTTTCGGTTTTGTCGGTGATGACGCTCGGCGTGCTGGTCAACTGGCTGTCGGCGGCGCTGCTGGCCTTCACCATCTTCTTCTATGCCGTCGTCTACACAATGTGGCTGAAGCGCTGGACGCCGCAGAACATCGTCATCGGCGGTGCTGCCGGCGCCATTCCGCCCGTGATCGGCTGGGCCGCGGTGACCGGCACGGTCAGCCTGGAGAGCGTCGTCCTGTTCCTCATCATCTTCCTGTGGACGCCGCCGCATTTCTGGGCGCTGGCGCTGTTCAAGTCGCAGGATTATGAACGCGCCGGCATCCCGATGATGCCCAATGTCGCCGGCCCGGCGTCGACCCGCCGTCAGATCTTCGCCTATGCTCTGGTGCTGGCCCCGGTCGGTGTGCTGCCGTGGCTGCTTGGCTACACCACGCCGTTCTATGGCGTGGCTGCCCTGCTGCTCGGGCTCGGCTTTGTCTGGTATGCGTGGAAAGTGCTTGGCATGTCCGACGACGATCGCGCGATGAAGCCAGCCAAGGCGTTGTTCGGCTATTCGCTGCTCTATCTCTTCGCCATCTTCGCCGTCTATCTCGCCGACAGCGTCGTCGAACGTGCACTTGCGGTGGGTGGAGCATGAGCATGATCGAAGACAAGCTCGAAACGGTCACCTTGACCGAACGCCAGCGGAAGGCCCGGCGCAACCGCTCGGTCGCCATCGGCGTAGCCTTGGCCGTGCTGGTCGTTATCTTCTATATCGCGACGATCGTGAAGTTCGGTCATAACCTCTCTGGCACGATGTGAGGCGGGAGATGGGTGTCGACACGAGCGCCAAACCGGCCGGGCACAACAGCAACCGCCTTGTTGCGGCCGTCTGCCTTGCCTTCTTCACCGGCATGATCGGCATGGCCTATGCCGCGGTGCCGCTGTACAAGATGTTCTGCCAGGCGACAGGCTATGGCGGCACGACGCAACGCGTCGAGAAGCAGTATGCCGGCCGCGTGCTCGATCGCGAGATCACCGTCCGCTTCGATGCCAATATCGCCGGCGTGCCGTGGGATTTCCAGCCGGTCCAGCGCTCGATGACCATGAAGATCGGCGAGACGGTGCAGGCGCACTATCAGGCGACCAACAAGTTCGATCGCCCCATCACCGGCCGCGCCACCTTCAATGTCCAGCCTGAACTGGCGGGTCCCTATTTCAACAAGGTCGAATGCTTCTGCTTCACCGACACCACGCTGAAGCCCGGCGAAACGCTTGACATGCCGGTCCTGTTCTACGTGGACCCCGATATCGTCAACGTGCCGGAACTGAAGGACGTGAAGACGATCACCCTGTCCTACACGATGTTTCCGGTCGAGAAGAACAAGCCGGTCGCATCGTCGGAGCCGGTCCAGGGCAACAGCAAGACAATTTCAAATACCGAAGGAAATCTCGGGGGTTGATATGGCAGACGCGCACGCAAAACATCACGACTATCATCTCGTCGACCCGAGCCCGTGGCCTTTCCTGGGATCGATAGGGGCGCTCGTCACCGCCTTTGGCGGCGTTTGCCTCATGGAATACCTGAAGGGCGGCTCGTTCCCGATCTTCGGCTTCAACATCGCCAATCCGTGGCTGTTCTTCATCGGCCTCGCGATCGTCCTCTACACCATGTTCGCCTGGTGGTCGGACACGATCAAGGAAGCGCATGAGGGCCATCATACGCGGGTCGTGTCGTTGCATCTGCGCTATGGCATGATCATGTTCATCGCCTCCGAGGTGATGTTCTTCGTCGCGTGGTTCTGGGCCTATTTCGATGCCAGCCTGTTTCCGAGCGAAGCCCATCAATATGCCCGCACCGCGTTCACCGGCGGCGTCTGGCCGCCGAAGGGCATGGAGGTTCTCGATCCTTTCCATCTGCCGCTCTACAACACCGTGATCCTGCTGTTGTCGGGCACCACGGTCACCTGGGCGCACCACTCCCTTATCCACGGTGATCGCAAGGGCCTGATCAACGGGCTGGTGCTGACCGTCGGCCTCGGCATGCTGTTTACCATGGTGCAGGCCTACGAGTACATGCATGCTCCGTTCGCCTTCAAGGATTCCATCTATGGCGCCACCTTCTTCATGGCGACCGGCTTCCACGGCTTCCATGTCATCATCGGCACCATCTTCTTGGCCGTCTGCCTGATCCGGGCCATGAAGGGCGATTTCACGCCCAAGCAGCATTTCGGTTTCGAGGCTGCCGCATGGTACTGGCATTTCGTCGACGTGGTCTGGCTGTTCTTGTTCGCCTCGATTTATGTCTGGGGATCGGTCGGCGCGGTAATCGAAGCCCATTGATACCGGTCTGATGATTTTTGAAGGGGCGGCTGCGGCAACGTGGCCGCCCTTCTTCTTTTCGGTGCAATGCGATCCGGGCGGTTGCGAGGGCGCGCAGTGTCGATGCCGGCGGCATGATCATGATCCACGGCCAGCCGAACGGATTCGGCGGCTGCTTCAATTGGTCGGCTGGACCGACGGCGGCATTGCCGTTACGGACTCCGGCATGGACGAAGTCTGGGCAGTGGTGGTCGATGGAATACCCATCAGGATTGAGCGGTAAGCAATGAGCGACGACAAGGCGATCTGGCCTCCGATCGACCCGATTTCGGCGGGCTTGCATGGACGCTGCCCGCGCTGCGGCGAGGGGCGGCTGTTTTCCGGCTTTCTCACCGTAGGCAAACGCTGCACCAATTGCGGTCTTGATTATTCCTATGCCGATGCCGGCGACGGGCCCGCGGTTTTCGTCATCCTGATCATCGGCTTCATCATCGTCGGCCTGGCGCTCTGGGTCGAAGTGACGCTGAGCCCGCCGCTCTGGCTGCATCTGCTGGTCTGGATCCCGCTGGCGCTGGTGCTGTGCCTGACGGCGCTCCGGCTGATCAAGGGAGTGCTGCTTACGCTGCAGTACCGCAACAAGGCGGCCGAGGGCCGGCTGGATCGCGGCGAATGACCGACATGTCCGCCAAGGGCGGTCGTTCGCGGCCAGGATCGGTATTGCTGCTTGGCATTGGCCTCGTCCTGCTCCTGATCCTGCTGGCGCTCGGCACCTGGCAGGTCCAGCGCCTGCACTGGAAGGAAGGTCTTATCCAGACCATCGACCAGCGCACCCACTCGCCGCCGCTCCCGCTGGCCGAGGTGGAGAAACAATTCGCCTCAACTGGGGACGTCGACTACACGCCGGTGACGGTGACCGGCACGTTCCTGCATTCCGGCGAGCGGCATTTCTACGCAACATGGGAAGGCGAAGCCGGCTTCAACGTCTACACGCCGCTGGCCCTCGACGATGGCCGCTTCGTCCTGATCAATCGCGGTTTCGTGCCATACGATCTGAAGGATGCCGCCAAGCGCGCCAAGGGACAGGTCGCGGGCAAGGTCACGGTCACCGGCCTCGCTCGCAATCCGCTGCCGGCAAAGCCGTCGATGATGCTTCCCGACAACGACGTGGCGAAGAACATCTTTTACTGGAAGGACCGTGACGTGATGGCGGCGAGCGCTGGCTTGCCGGCGAGCGCCAAGCTGGTGCCAATCTTCATCGACGCCGACAAGACGCCGAATCCGGGCGGTTTGCCCATCGGCGGTGTCACCATCATCGACCTGCCGAACAGCCATCTGCAATATGCTATGACCTGGTATGGGCTTGCCGCGGCACTTGCCGCCGTTCTCATCCTGCGGCTTCGCAGGCCAGCGAAAGAGGAATGAGCGCGACCGACCCGCTTGAAGGGCCATCGCCCTTGACAGGACGGGGGTAGGCACCTCATTTCGGCTCTGATCAAACGGCCCGGATTCATGCTTCAGACCACGACAAAGCCTTCTCTGACGATCCGCCTCTGCCAGCCGCGCGGTTTTTGCGCCGGCGTCGACCGTGCTATCCAGATCGTCGTGCTGGCGCTGAAGAAATATGGCGCGCCGGTC
Organism: Mesorhizobium sp. B2-1-3; assembly: GCF_006442495.1. Lineage (NCBI taxonomy): Bacteria > Pseudomonadati > Pseudomonadota > Alphaproteobacteria > Hyphomicrobiales > Phyllobacteriaceae > Mesorhizobium > Mesorhizobium sp. B2-1-3. The sequence continues at coordinate 16,188 of NZ_VFWL01000019.1, read as the reverse complement.
TATGTCCGCCACGAGATCGTGCACAACCGCTATGTCGTCGAGGGTCTGCAAAGCCTTGGCGCCGTCTTCATCGAGGAACTTTCCGAGATCCCGGCCGAACATCGGCAGTCGCCCGTCGTCTTTTCCGCGCATGGCGTGCCGAAGTCGGTACCGGCGGATGCCCAGGCGCGCAATTTGTTCTATCTCGACGCCACCTGTCCGCTGGTCTCCAAGGTCCACAAGCAGGCGATGCGCCACCAGCGGCTCGGCCGCCACGTGCTCCTGATCGGCCATGCCGGACACCCCGAGGTCATCGGCACGATGGGACAATTGCCGGAGGGCGCGGTAACGCTGATCGAGACCGAAGCCGATGCCGCGAGGCTTGCGCCGGCGGACCCGAAGGCGCTCGGCTTCGTCACCCAGACCACGCTATCGGTCGAGGACACGGCCGGCATCATCCGCGCGCTGCAGGACCGCTTTCCCGACCTGCAGGCGCCGGCGGCGGAATCGATCTGCTATGCCACCACGAACCGTCAGGAAGCGGTCAAGGATACCGCCGCGGGCGCCGATCTCTACCTGATCGTCGGCGCGCCCAATTCCTCCAATTCGCGGCGTCTTGTCGAAGTGGCTGAGCGTGCGGGGGCTGCGATGTCGCTTCTCGTGCAGCGCGCCGCCGAGATTCCGTGGGATGACATCGGCGACATCTCGACGCTCGGTCTGTCGGCGGGGGCATCCGCCCCGGAGATCATCGTCGACGAGATCATCGATGCGTTCCGCCAGCGCTTCGATGTCACGATCGACCTGGCCATCACGGCCACTGAAACGGAGGATTTTCCCGTCATGCGGGTACTGCGCGATGTCGAACTGACGGCGGCCGACATGGCTTTCGTCAACGGGGCGCCGTAAGGCACATGGCGGTCTACACCGACGTTGCGGAAGGCGAACTCGGCGCATTCCTGAAGCACTACCCAGTCGGCGATCTCCTGTCCTACAAGGGCATCGCGGAGGGCACCGAGAACTCGAATTTTTTGCTGCACACCTCCAGCGGCTCCTACATCCTGACGCTCTATGAAAGACGGGTCGAAAAGGCGGATCTGCCGTTTTTCCTCGGGTTGATGGGCCATCTCGCCAAAAAGGGCGTGTCCTGCCCACTGCCGGTAACCGCGCATGACGGCAGCGTCATCGGCACGCTGGCGGGCCGGCCGGCCGTCATCATCACTTTCCTCGAGGGTCTCTCGCTCCGGCGGCCGACATCGATCCACTGCGCCGAGGTCGGCAAGGCGCTGGCCGCCCTGCACCTGGCCGGAGCCGACTTTCCGATGACCCGCCCCAATGCGCTCGCCATCGACGGCTGGCGCAAGCTCTGGTCGGCAGCCCGCGACCGTGCCGACGAGGTCGAGCCGGGCCTTGCGGCCGAAGTCGACGCCGACTTCGCCGACTTCGAGCGGAATTGGCCGAAGGGTCTCCCGGAAGGCATCATCCATGCCGATCTTTTCCCGGACAATGTGTTCTTTCTCGGGGAGAAGCTCTCCGGCCTGATTGATTTTTATTTCGCTTGCAACGACCTCTACGCCTATGACGTCGCCACATGCCTGAACGCCTGGTGCTTCGAGAAGGATTTTTCCTTCAATCTCACCAAGGGCAAGGCGCTGCTTGCCGGCTACCAGGATATGCGGCCTCTGAGCAATCAGGAAAAGGCAGCACTTCCGATGCTGGCACGGGGCTCGGCGCTGCGTTTCATGCTGACCCGGCTGTATGACTGGCTGACCGTTCCCGATGGCGGGCTGGTGATGAAACGCGATCCGACCGAATACATCAGGAGAATGCGGTTTCATCGGACGATCAAATCTGCTTCGGAATATGGGCTGGCATGAGCAAACACGTTGAGATCTTCACCGATGGCGCCTGTTCGGGCAATCCTGGCCCGGGCGGCTGGGGCGCGATCCTGCGCTTCAACGGCGCCACCAAGGAACTATCGGGTGGCGAGGCCGAGACGACCAACAACCGTATGGAATTGCTTGCCGCCATCTCGGCGCTGAATGCGCTCAAGGAACCTTGCACGGTCGATCTTCACACCGACAGCAAATATGTCATGGACGGCATTTCAAAGTGGATCCATGGCTGGAAGAAGAACGGCTGGAAGACCGCCGACAAGAAGCCCGTCAAGAACGGCGAACTCTGGCAGGCGCTGGATGAAGCCAATCGGCGTCACAAGGTCACCTGGATCTGGGTCAAGGGCCATGCCGGCCATACCGAGAACGAACGCGCCGACGAACTTGCTCGTGAGGGCATGGCGCCGTTCAAGAAGGGCCCGGTCAGGCTTGTTTCTACCCCACCCAAGCCGGTCTCGCAGTCCAAACAGCCGGCGGTGGCAAAGGCGCGGCGTTCGACCCAAAGCTATTGAATTCCGGGGCGGCACCATCCCCAGGCTGGGATCTCTGTCATGCCGGGCCTGCGCTATGTGACGCATCCCCAGGTTCAGGTGGACGCCAAGATTCCGGTGCCGGAATGGGACGACGCGCGCCGAATTGTCCACGGGTGACGGCCGATCGGCAGGCCGGCACAGCCGCAGATCCTCAGCGGATCAGCAGCGCCGTACCGTAGAGTCCGAAAGCGAACACGGTGTGTGACACCAGGTTCAGCGCCCGTACCTTCATCGGGTTGGGCCGCTTCGACGCTGCCCAGCCCGCGCCCATGCCGGGCGCCAGCAGGAACCAGCCGGCGCCGACCGTGACCATGCCGAGGATGAAAGCCGGCAGGAAAGTCGGCGCGACAAGCCAGCCCGCTCCGGCCACCACGACAAGGATGATGCCGTAGACGATGCCGACAAAATAGTGAAAGGCCCAGCCCAAAGCCGATTCGTGTACATAGGGCGTCGCATCGCCAATATCGTCGTGAAAGACTTTTTCCCGTAAATGCCAGACCCAGCGGCCAACGGGGGCCCAGTTCGGCCGTGCTTGACCGAACATCTTGTAGAGAAGAAAGGCCCAGATATCCATCAGTAGCGTGGCGCCGACGCCGATCGCCACGCTACGCCAGGCGATGTCGAACGTCATGGTCAGAGCAGTTCGAGGATCTTGGCGGCGCCGGATTCATCGACGCCGGGCTTGGTCTCGACATTGAGGGCGGTGACCTTGCCGTCATCGACGATCATTGAAAACCGCTTCGACCGAAGACCCATGCCTCCGCCGGAGAAGTCGGCGTCGAGGCCGATCGCCTTGGCGAAGTCGCCATTGCCGTCGGCGAGGAACAGGATCTTGCCTTCACCGCCGGTGAAGCGCGCCCAGGCGCCCATGACATGGACGTCGTTGACCGAAACCACGGCGATCGTATCGACACCGCGCGCCAGGATGGCGTCGCGGTTCTCCAGGTAGCCGGGCAAATGATTGTTGCTGCAGGTCGGCGTGAAGGCGCCCGGCACAGCAAACAGCACGACCTTCTTTCCCGCAAAAATCTCGGCCGTCGTGATCGGCTTGGGACCGTCGGCAGTCATCGTCTTGAACGTCGTATCGGGCAGTCTGTCGCCAGCGGAAATGGTCATGAGTTCCTCGCTTGGGAGAATGGGGAAGGACGTAGCCTTGGGTAGCGAACTATGCGGTTTCCCGCAACCATCGCGGGGGCTGGATCAAGGGAAAGGCAAGAGCCCTTCGACCGCGCCTGCCGAACTCGTCAGCGTATAGTGAAGTCCGCCATCCGTGGGTGTCGTCGATGGCCGGTCGAGGATTGGCACGGTGAAGACCAGCTTGCCGTCCTTCTGGCTACGGGCCGGCGAACCGAACATGTAGTCGCGGTCTCCTGCGACGAAGAAGTCCGCCGCTTCCGGATCGCCGGGAAAGCTCGCCTCCACAACCAGCGTTTCATGGTCGCCCGGCAGCACGTTGATGCCGAAGTCGGATCTTGCCGGCGCGGGCAAGGCGGCGAAGCTCGCCTTGACCAGCTCCGCGTCCTCGGCATTGTCCGGGTCGGAGCCGGGGTCGACGGTCAGCCGCGTCTGCACAGGGATGCATATCGTCTCGCAAATGCCGAGGAAAATGTCGGCGTCGATGACGGACGGATCCTTCGCGGCCGACAGCGTGAACGTCACCGGCAGCGAGACCGGATAGTCGTAGCCCGCCCATTTGCCGTAGCCGTCGTCATGACGCTTCGGCGCCGGGAAGGAGAGGCTGGCATCGGAAATGTTGGTGCTGGCGGAGATATCGAGTTGCGGCGGCACACCCGCGTCGCCCGGGTCGCGCCAATAAGTCTTCCAGCCAGGCTTGAGCGCTATGTCGAGAACGCCCCGGATGCGGCCGGCATCGTCGGGCTTGCCGCTCGTCACCAGCCGTACCTTGCCGCCTTCGCTGTTGTACCAGGCGGACGAAGAGGCCGCGGCTGGGAGTGTGATTGCCGATCCGATAACGGCGCCGAGCAACAGGATTTTCAAGCTTTGCATGGTGATGATTTGATCGTCCGTTCATGGCCGTGCAATGATTTCATGGTCTTGCCGGTATCATATTTGCGTGACCTTTGCCGCAGGTAATGATCGGCCGGCGGCACGGGCTTGGTCGAAAACCGGCGCGGTACATCTTTTCGGCGCCCGGGAAACGCGTTACCCTCTGATTATGGACTTGTTGCGCCACAAGAAGACAGCCGCCGGCAGCGGCTTTCTCGACGATCAGTTCCTCATTGCCATGCCCGGCATGAAGGACGACCGTTTCACGCGCTCGGTCATCTACATCTGCGCCCACAGCGACGAGGGCGCGATGGGCCTGATCATCAACCAGACGCAGCAGATGCTGTTTCCGGACCTTTTGGTGCAACTTGGCATCATGAACGAGCACGAGGCGATCCGGTTGCCCGCCCGTACCCGTGATTTCGTCGTTCGCAATGGTGGGCCCGTCGACCGCAGCCGCGGCTTCGTGCTGCATACGGGCGATTACCGGGTGGAGTCTTCGCTGACCGTTTCCGACGATGTCTGCCTGACCGCGACCGTCGACATATTGCGCGCCATATCGTCGGGCCGGGGACCCCGTCACGCGCTGATGGCGCTGGGCTATTCGGGTTGGGGCGCCGGCCAGTTGGAAACCGAGATAGCCGAAAACGGCTGGCTGACCTGTCCGGCCACTCCGGAGCTTCTGTTCGATACCGACATCGAGCGCAAATACGACCGGATTCTCGCCTCGATCGGCATCGACCTCGCGCATTTGAGTGTAGCGGCCGGCCACGCCTGAGCTCCAGCGGCGTGAAAGCCAACTACGCCTGCGTCAGCGGATACTGTTCCTTCAGCGTCTTCAGCACCTGATCCCCGGGCATCGGGGCGCCGAACATGAAGCTCTGCACATATTCGCAGCCCATCTGGCGCAGCTCCAGCGCGTCGCGCTCGTCCGAAATGCCTTCGGCGACCACCGACAGGCCGAGCTCATGCGCCATGCTGACCATGGATTTGAGCAGCACGGCGCGTTTGGGCGTGCTGTCGTCCACGAAACTCTTGTCGATCTTGATCGTGTCGAAGGGAAAGCGCGTCAGATAGGCGAGCGAAGAATAGCCGGTACCGAAATCGTCCAGCGACAGGCCGATGCCGAGCTGCTTCAGCTTGGTCAGCACATGGGCAGTCTGCTCGGGATTGTCCATAACCAGCGATTCCGTGAGCTCGAGCCGGAAGCAGCGCGGCTTCAGATTGGCCCGCGCAATCACGGAGCGGACGTCGCTGACCAGGTCGCGGCGGATGAGCTGGCGGCTGGAAAGGTTGACCGAAACCGACAGCGGAGCGTCGCCGATCTGCTTTTGCCATGCCGCCAGATCCTCGGCGGCCTGCTGCATGGCGAACAGCCCAAGCTGTACGATCAGCCCGCAGCTTTCGGCGACCGGAATGAAATCCGCCGGCGGGATCATGCCGCGGCGCGGATGGTCCCAGCGCAGCAATGCCTCGAAGCCGGCGACGCTGCCATCTTCCAGCCGAACGATCGGCTGGTAGGCAAGCGTGAATTCGCGCCGTTCGATGGCACGGCGCAGGTCGGATTCGAACTGCAGCCGATCGGTGCCGACGGTGCGGAAGGCCGGGCGGAACGGTTCGATCCTGTCGCCGCCGAAGCGCTTGGCCTGATGCATGGCAAGCTCGGCGTCCTTGACCATGTCCTCGGCCGAGGTCTGCGCCGAGGTCCAGGTGATCAGCCCGATCGAGGCGGTCAGCACGATCTCGCGCTTGGCAAAGGTGATCGGGGCGTTGATGGCATGCTTGATGGCGTCCGCCACCGCCGCGATGCGGGCCGGGTCCTGCTCGGAAAGCAGCATCAAGGCGAACTGGTCGCCGGCGAAGCGTGACAGCGAGTCCTTCGGCTTCAAGAGCCGGTGCAGGCGTCGCGCGATGGTGAGCAGGATGGTGTCGCCGGCCGAGATGCCGAGCCCGTCATTGACCTGCTTGAAGCGGTCGATGTCGATGACGAAGACGGTCGGGCGCACCTTCTCTTCGGTCCGTGCGATCGAGATGATCGCCTCGAGCCGGTTCATGAACAATTCGCGATTGGGCAGGCCGGTGAGGTTGTCGTGCACCGCGTCGTGCAGCAGCCTCTCCTCGGATTTTTTCTGCTCGGTGACGTCAACCATGGTGCCGACACAGCGGATGACCTCACCGTCCGATCCGATAACCGGGCGCGCGCGCAGCGCAAACCAGTGATAGTGGCCGTCGGCGCCGCGCAACCGGAAGTTCTGCGCCACCTTGCCGCGACGGTGCTCGAGCACCACGTCGAGCGTGGTGCGGAACGTGTCGCGGTCATCGACATGCAGCACCGGCAGCCAGTTGCGGGCTGCACCCCCCAGGCTGTTGGGGGCGAGGCCGAGCTGGATGCTGACGTCGGGCTTGGTGACGACGCGGTCGCGCAGCACGTCCCAGTCCCACACCGTGTCGCCCGAGCCGGCCACCGCCAGCGCCTGCCGCTCGAGGTCGGAGAACAGACCCTGGTGCAGCGCGCCGCCGGCAAAGGCATGCTGCATGACGGTGAAGCCGATCAGCAGGATGATGAGGATCAGACCGCCGCCAAGCGCCGGCTGGGCGATGTCGTTGTCGAGCATGCCGGTTATCGCCATCCACGATCCGCATAGCCACAACAGCACCATCACCCAACTGGGCACCAGCATGATGGCACGGTCATAGCCGCGTATGCCGAGGAAGATGATCAGGCCGAGCCCGGTCAGCGCGGTGGCGGCGAAGGACAGCCTGGCGATGCCCGCGGCGACCGCCGGGTCGACGATGGCGACGCCGGCGATCAAGAGCAGCCCGAGGATCCAGACCAGCGCCCCATAGCTGAAATGGCCGTGCCATCGGTTGAGGTTGAGATAGGCGAACAGGAACACCACGAAGGTCGCCGCCAGGGCCACCTCCGTTCCCGCCCGCCACATCTGCTCGTTGCCGGGCGATATCTCGATGATCTTGTTGAGGAAGCCGAAATCGACGCAGATATAGGCAAGCACGGCCCAGGCGAGTGCCGCGGTCGCGGGGAACATGGAGGTTCCCTTGACCACGAACAGGATGGTCAGGAACAGCGCGAGAAGCCCGGCGATGCCGATGACGATGCCGCGGAACAGCGTGTAGGAATTGACTGAGTCCTTGTAGGATTCCGGGTCCCAGAGATAGACCTGCGGCAGCTTGGGCGAGGCGAGTTCGGCGATGAAGGTGATCACCGTTCCCGGGTTCAGCGTCACCCGGAAGACGTCGGCGTCGGGGCTGCTCTGGCGGTCGAGCGCAAAGCCTTCGCTGGGCGTGATGGCGGCGATACGGGTCGAGCCGAGATCCGGCCAGAAGATGCCGGAATTGACCAGTCGGAAATGCGGCGCCACGATCAGCCGATCGAGCTGCTGGTCGGTGGTGTTGGCAAGCGCGAACACGGCCCAGTCGCCGGTGGAACGGGCGTCATTGGCCTCGACCTCGATGCGTCGTACGATGCCGTCGGGCCCGGGCGCGGTCGAAACCTGGAAGTTTTCGCCCTGGTTGCGGTAGATTTCCACGGCGCCGGACAGATCGAGCGCGACATCGTCGCGAGCGATCTTGATCGGTTCGACGGCAAAGGCCGAGGACGCCGCGCACAGCGTCAGGATCGTCGCGAGGACAAAGGCGAACAGCGGCCCGTTGCGCAGGAATTTCGTCAAAAATCAGTCCTTCGTTCCAGCGCCTGGCGGATCGTCCGCGATCCGGGCGTAGAGGTAGTGGTCCTGCCAGATGCCATTGATCCTGAGGTAGGATCGCAGAAGTCCTTCGCGCCGGAATCCGGCTTTTTCAAGCACACGGATCGACCTGATATTGTCGGGAATACAGGCCGCTTCGATCCGGTGCAACCTCAGCGTATCGAAGGCGAAGCGGGTCACGACCTTGACGGCGTCGGTCATCAGGCCACGGCCGCCGAAGCGCTCGCCGATCCAGTAGCCGACATGCCCGCTTTGCGAGACCCCGTGGCGTATGTTGCCGAGCGTAATTCCGCCAGCCAACCTGCCGCTCGACTTCTCGAATATGAAGAAGGCGATCGCCGTCCCTTGCGCATAGTCCTCGCGGTAACGGCTGATGCGCAGCCGCCATGCCGCCCGGTCAAGCTCGTCCGGCGCCCAGCGCGGCTCCCATGGTTCTAGAAAGGCCCGGCTCTCGCCGCGCACCGCCGACCACTCCCGGTAGTCATTGGTGAACGGCACGCGCAGCGTCACGCGGTCGCCCTTCAGTGCCGGCAGGTCGCGGCGAAAGAAAGGGAGCGCGAACACGGCGCTTGTGCGGGCTTAGACGGCGAGCTTGCGGGCCGTGGTGGGCGTGCCCGGAAGCGAATCGAGGATCGCTTCGTATGGCGCCAGCGTACCCACAGGCCCTACAGCGGTAAGCGTCGGTTTGGTCGAGAACAGCCGTGACGACAGGTCGGTCAAACGATCGACCGTCAGCGCCGACAGCCGCTCCATCAGTTCCTCCTTGGCGATCGGCCGGCCGAACAAGAGCAGCTGTCGCGCGATCTGCGAGGCGCGGCTGGCCGGGCTTTCCGCCGACATGATCAGACCTGCGCGGTATTGCGCGCGCGCCCGGTCGAGCTCTTCCTGCAGGATGTTCTCGCCGGCCTTCTGCAATTCCTCGATGATGACGGGCACCAGTTCGGCGATGTCGCTCTGCCCGGTCGCGGCATGGACGCCGAATATGCCGGTATCGGAAAAGCCCCAGTGGAAGGCATAGACCGAATAGCACAGGCCACGCTTTTCGCGGACTTCCTGGAACAGCCTGGACGACATGCCGCCGCCGAGGATCATCGACAGCACCTGCGAGGCGTAGAAATCGCGCACATGGTAGGCGCGGCCTTCGAAGCCCAGCACGATCTGCGCGTCCATCAGGTCGCGGTCCTCGCGGAAATCGCCGCCAACATATTGCGCATATTGCGGGATGGTGTTGTCGGCCTTGGTGCGGAAGCCGCCGAGCTGCTTTTCCACTTCGCGCACGAAATTGTCGTGCTTGATGTCGCCGGCAGCCACGATCACCATGCGCTCGGCGCCGTATTGGCGCTCGATGAAATCGTGCAATTGCTTCGATGTAAAGGATTTGACGGTTTCCGGCGTGCCCAGAATCGAGCGGCCGATGGTCTGGTGGCGAAAGGCGGTCTCGGTGAACCGGTCGAACACGATGTCATCGGGCGTGTCGTGCGCGGCGCCGATTTCCTGCAGGATCACGTGCTGCTCGCGTTCGAGCTCCTGCGGATCGAATTCCGATTCCTGCAGGATGTCGGCAAGAATGTCGACGGCCAGCGGCACGTCGTCGGAGAGCACCCTGGCATAGTAGGATGTGGTCTCGACGCTGGTGGCGGCGTTGATCTCGCCGCCGACGTCCTCGATTTCCGAGGCGATCTCGAAGGCTGTTCGCCGCTTTGTGCCCTTGAACGCCATGTGCTCGAGCAGATGGGCCATGCCATGCTCTTCGTCACGTTCATTGCGGGCACCCGACTTGACCCAGGCACCCAGGGCAACCGATTCGATGCTTGGAAGGGTTTCGGTGGCGACTGTCAGGCCGTTCGACAGACGGCTTACCTCAACACCCATATGGTTCGTACTCCTTAACGCGCCGCTCGCGCACGGCGGCTGACGTAATCTTCCACCATTTTCAGGTCGGATGGAAGTACCGTGTATTTTTCCTCCGATGTCATCAACCCACCTAGCCATGCGGGCAGCGCGGGTGACACGCCGCTGGCGGCCTCGACGGCAGCCGGGAATTTTGCTGGGTGCGCAGTGCCCAGCACCACCATCGGCACGGCATTCGAAGCCTTGCCGGCCGCGACATGCACGGCTGCCGCGGTATGCGGATCAAGCAGGTAGTTGCTGGCCGCGAGCGTCGAGCGGATCGTCGCGGCGACCTCGTCCATATCTGCGCGGCCGGCATCGAATTCGGCTCGCATCCCTGCGATTTCCGTGGCTTCTATGGTGAAGGCGCCGGATTGTTTGAGCCCGGCCATGTAGCGCCGCACAGTCGCCGGGTCGCGGCCCGACGCCTCGAACAGCAGGCGCTCGAAATTCGACGACACCTGAATGTCCATGGAAGGCGAGGTGGTCGCGAACACGCCCTTGGTGCGGTATTCGCCGGTCGCGAAAGTGCGTGCCAGTATGTCGTTGTCGTTGGTGGCGATGACCAGCCGATCGATCGGCAGGCCCATTTTTTTGGCGGCGTAACCGGCAAAGATATCGCCGAAATTCCCTGTGGGCACGGTGAAGGAGACGGGGCGATCGGGCGCGCCGAGCGACAGGGCCGAGGAGAAATAATAGACGATCTGGGCCATGATGCGGGCCCAGTTGATTGAATTCACCCCCGACAGCGAGACACGGTCGCGAAAGCCGTGATCGTTGAACATGTCCTTGAGCATGCCCTGGCAATCGTCGAAATTGCCTTCGATCGCCAGGGCATGCACGTTCTCAGCCTTCGATGTCGTCATCTGCCGTTGCTGCACCGGCGACACGCGGCCATGCGGGAAGAGAATGAAGATGTCGGTGCGGCTGCGCCCGGCGAAGGCGTCTATCGCTGCTCCGCCGGTGTCGCCCGATGTGGCTCCGACGATGGTGGCATGCTGGTTGCGTTCGGCGAGCACATGGTCCATCAGCCGGGCGAGCAGCTGCATCGCGACATCCTTGAAGGCGAGCGTAGGTCCATGGAAGAGTTCGAGGATAAAAGCGTTGGGGCCGGTCTGGACCAGCGGGCAGACAGCCTCGTGGCGGAAGGTGGCATAGGCCTCCCGCACCAGACGCTCGAACACGGGAGCCGGGATTTCGTCGCCAAGAAACGGCGACAGCACGCGGATGGCCAGCTCGGGATAGGCCAAGCCGCGCATGGCGCGGATCTCGGCCATCGAGAATTGCGGCCACTGGCGCGGCACATAGAGCCCGCCGTCGCGTGCCAGGCCTGTCAGGACGGCATCGCAAAACCCAAGCGCGGGCGCCTCGCCGCGGGTACTCACATATTGCATCGTCACAATTCCGTTACTGCCTTGGGTTTTCGACCCACGCAAGGTGGTTAATTTCTACGCTGGCTCAGTCGCATTTTTGCCGCGCGGTTGATATACGTCACCAGCTTTGCGAGAGGGAAGTGCAGTTTCATGGCGTTTCATACATTCAGCGGTCGCTTTTTCGCGGGTCTTGCGCTCACCGGCTTTATGCTTGCCGCCGCCGGCTGCCAATCAGGCGACAACGGTATGCTGAACCTGGGTTTTGGCAAGAAGGACCCGACCGCGCCACCGCCGCCGCAGGACCCCAAGATTCTGGCCAGCCAGTTGAATGCCTATTGCCCGAGGGTGATGCTTCGCGACGGCACGGCATTCTTCAACACCTACGCCAACGAAGCCCGGAAGCCCAGGCCCAAGCTCAAGAAGACCGGCGACGCCGCGCAGGATGCCGCGGCCCAGGCTGCGGCCGATGCTGCCGCTGCTACTCCGCCGGACGATTCGGCGAGGGTCATTTATCAGGCCTCGATCAGCGACGTGACCCGCGATTGCAGCCGCGCCGACGGACAGCTGACGATGAAGATCGCCGTCGCCGGCAAGATCGTGCCAGGGCCGAAATTCACGCCCGGCACCATCACCATGCCGATCCGCACCGCGGTGATGCATGGCACCGAGGTGCTTTATTCGCAGATCCACCAATATCAGGTCCAGGTTACCGACCCCTCGGTCGCCACGCAGTTCGTCTTCACCGATTCCAACATCGTCGTGCCGGCGCCGACGGCGCAGGACTATCAGGCCTATGCCGGCTATGATGAAAATGCGCCGAAGGCCGCGACCGACAAATCGAAGAAAAACAGGAAGAAAGCCGCCGCGACCAACTAAATCCGCAGGGGTGCTCGTCGGGGCCTAGCGGACGCTCACACGTCCGCCGACCATTCTGATAGGGCGGCCAGCGTGCCGCTCAGATCCGCCCAGCGGCGGATCACCGTCTCGGCGCCCGCCTCCGTCAGCGCATCGGCATGGCCGGGATAGCTATGGGCGGCGCCCGTGAACCCGATGACACGCATTCCTGCCGACCTTGCGCCGGTCACGCCGTGCACGGAATCCTCGATGACGAAAGTGTTTGCCGGATGGGCGCCGAGCTTTTCGGCGGCGAACAGGAACACGTCCGGAGCCGGTTTGGTTTTTCCGGTCGGCGTCTCCATCGCGGAGAAGATGCGCCCGGCAAAGAATGGCAGCAGATGCACCTTCTCCAGCATGAATTCTATCCGCTCCGAGCGTGAGTTGGAGCAGATGCAACGTTGCGCCGTCACCGAGGCGACCGCTTCGCGCACGCCCTCGATGGCACGAACGTCGCTGCGCAGTTTCCGGTCGACCAGCTCTTCGGCGCGATCGATCAGCGAAACCTGGAACGGGATGTTGGACTTCTCCTCAACCCGCATCAGAATGTCCTTGAACGTCAGCCCCGCATAAGTCTCGGCAATCTCCTCGGCCGAGATTTCGTATCCGGACAAGGTCAGGAGCTCGGCCTCGACGCGCGCGGCGATGATTTCGGAATCGACGAGCACGCCGTCGCAATCGAAGATGACAAGGTCTGGCTGGGGCATGGTGATCCGGGCAATGAGAACGGGCAGGCTTCAGGCGGCGCGGCATACACCAACGGGCACGTCGGCGCAAACCGGCGGCGTCCGATCGCTGCCCTTCACCGAATATTTACGCTGATCGGTAACCATAACCGGGAGTCAACAGTAACGCGTGCCTTGGGTGTAAAAATGTCAGCCGTGCGTCTTGTCGACGAGCTTTCCCATGCTCCCCAGCAATCCGAATGGCTGGACACGATCCTGAAGGGCGACTGCGTCGCGGCGCTCGACCGGCTGCCCGAAAAATGCATCGACGTCATCTTCGCCGATCCACCCTACAATCTGCAGCTCGACGGCGACCTGCACCGGCCCGACCAATCCAAGGTCGATGCGGTGGACGACGACTGGGACCGGTTCGAGAGCTTCGAGGCCTACGATGCCTTCACGCGCGCCTGGCTGCTGGCCGCGCGCCGGGTGTTGAAGCCCAACGGCACCATCTGGGTCATCGGCTCCTATCACAACATCTTCCGGGTCGGCGCCAAGATGCAGGATCTCGGCTTCTGGATCCTCAACGACGTCGTCTGGCGCAAGACCAATCCGATGCCGAATTTTCGCGGTCGCCGCTTCCAGAACGCGCATGAGACGATGATCTGGGCCTCCCGCGACCAGAAGGGCAAGGGCTATACCTTCAACTACGAAGCGTTGAAGGCGTCGAACGACGACATACAGATGCGTTCCGACTGGCTGTTCCCGATCTGCACCGGTGGCGAGCGGCTGAAGAACGACAATGGCGATAAACTGCACCCGACGCAGAAGCCGGAGGCGCTGCTCGCCCGCATCATGATGGCCTCGACCAAGCCGGGCGACGTCGTGCTCGATCCCTTCTTCGGCTCCGGCACGACAGGCGCGGTGGCCAAGCGCCTTGGCAGGCATTTTGTCGGCATAGAGCGCGAGCAGGCCTATATCGACGCCGCCAATGAACGCATCGACGCGGTGCGGCCGCTCGACGGCGCGGACCTGACCGTGCTCACTGGCAAGCGCGCCGAGCCTCGCGTCGCCTTCGTCAGCCTGATCGACACCGGGCTGGTGACGCCCGGTGCTACGCTCTACGACGCCAAGAAGCGCTGGGCGGCCAAGGTTCGCGCCGATGGCACGGTGGCGATCGGCGACAGTGCCGGATCGATCCACAAAATCGGCGCCGAAGTTCAGGGCCTGGATGCCTGCAACGGCTGGACCTTCTGGCACTATGAACGCAGCGGCGGCCTGACCCCGATCGACGAACTGCGTCGCATCGCGCGTCTCGGCATGGAAAGGGCAGGGGGCTGACCCTGCCGATTGCCGCGGCTTTGGCGTTGGTTCAAAGTCTCAACGAAGTACTGGAAGCGATTCAAATCACGCCTTGATTCCGAGCCGCTCAAGGTCTGCTTGAAGTGTCTTGGCATCGGTGAACAGCACTGCCTGCCAGCCGGCCGCTTTGGCGCCGTCGACATTCTTCTGGCTGTCGTCGATGAACAGCGTCGCGGACGGTTCGAGCTCGAACGCGGCGACGTGATGGTCGTAGATGTCGCGATCCGGCTTGATCTTGCCGATCTCACCCGAAATGGTGACACCGCGCGGACGATTGAGAAAATCGAAGCGTTTGCGCGCTTCGGCCAGCGTATCGGCGGCGAAGTTGGTCAGCATGGTGACATCGTGGCCGCTGTCGATCAGGCCGACCATGATGGCGACGCTGTCGTCATAGGCATGCGGCACCATGTCGTGCCAGTGGCGGCGAAAATTGCGGATGTTATCCGCGTGATCCGGGTGGTCCGCGATCAGCAGCGTTTCCGCCTCTTCCCATGTCCGGCCGCGGTCCTGCTCGATGTTCCAGTCATGCGTGCAGACATTGTCGAAGAACCACTTTCTCTCCTCGGCATCGGGAATAAGCCGGCTGAACGGGATGTTCGGGTCGTAGTGGATCAGCACTTTGCCGATGTCGAACACGATGTGGCGGATTTCAGTCATGGGGCCTCTCTGCACTGTTCGGTGACGGCTTTTTCGTCGCGCCGGGTATCGCAGCCTCGATTGCCTTTTTCATGACAGTGGGCAGCGCTTCACCCGAAATGTCCGATGGCAGCGACCAGAAATGCCCGGCGGGCGTCTCGCCGGTGCTTCGGGCGAGGAAGATTTCGAGCTCGAGCGCAAAATGGGTGAAGACATGCGCGATCCGGCCGGCTTGTCGCCAGTCGCCGGGAAAGGGTGCGGCCGCCGCTGTGGTCGCGCCGTCCAGCCGCGCCGTCCAGCCGGTCGTCGGCACCTCGGTCATGCCGCCGAGCAGCCCTTTGTCGGCGCGTTTGCGCAGAAGAATGGCACCGTCGCTTCGCACGGCGACGAAGGCTGCGCCGCGCCGCAGCGGTTTGTCGGCCTTGGGCAGGCGCACGGGATATTGTTCAGGATCGCCTGAAACGACCGCGCTGCAGCCCTCGCGCAGCGGGCAAAGCATGCAGCGCGGTCGGCGCGGGGTACAGATCGTGGCGCCGAGGTCCATCATCGCCTGGGCGAAATCGCCGGGCCTCGTCGTGGGAACCATGCGCTCGACACGGGCGCGAATGTCGGCCTTGGCTTCGCTGAGCGGCGTGGCAATGGAGAACAGGCGGGTCACGACACGTTCGACATTGCCATCGACGACGGCAGCCGGCCGGTCGAAAGCGATCGCCGCGATCGCCGCCGAAGTATAGGCGCCGATGCCCGGCAATTCCTTCAAGCCGGCTTCCGTATCCGGAAACCGGCCGTCGCGCCCGGCCACCAGATCGGCGCAGGCCTTGAGGTTGCGGGCACGGGAATAGTAGCCGAGCCCTGCCCAGGCTTTCATCACGTCCTCGACGGGCGCCGCCGCCAGCGCCGCGACATCAGGCCATTTCTCGACAAAGGCGCGAAAATAGGCCTTCACGGCTTCAACCGTGGTCTGCTGCAGCATGACCTCCGACAGCCAGATCCGGTAAGGATCGGGCCGCACGCCACGGGCATTGTCGCGCGGGGTCACGCGCCACGGCAACTCGCGATGATGCACGTCGTACCATGCGAGCAGGCGGGATGCGGTATCGCCAGCTTTGCTGCTGTCACTAGACGCAGCTTTGCTGCTGTCACTAGACGCAGCTTTGCTGCTGTCACTAGACGCAGCTTTGCTGCTGTCACTAGACGCAGCTTTGCTGCTGTCACTAGACGCAGCTTTGCTG
>NZ_VFWL01000018.1:142500-146323 GCF_006442495.1 Mesorhizobium sp. B2-1-3 | reverse complement strand
GGGCAGTCTTAGAAGCAAACTTCTTCGTCGCCAGCGGCGCACCGCCCTCGTTCGTGAGGCGTATATAGTCGCCACCCCGACAAACTGTCAACACCGATCCAAGAAGTTTTTTCGATTTCTGGTGGAGATATCCGCAGGGTCGAAATTCGTGAGTTGGCTAGGCTGAGTTTCCACATCGCTTTTTGCGCTTGGTCGCGCCTGGGATGCTCGCTTCGGACCGTATGCCTCGCTTTGAAAATCGCTGTCCGCCCGACGGCCGCGGATCTTGCCAGAGCGGCTTTCAGCGGCGATCCTCCAGCAATTCCGGTGTGATGTTCCGGCCTGCGTAGAAGATGCCCAGGATCAGCACCTGCTCGCCCTCGACCGCAAAGGCAATGCTGACCGCCCGTCGGTAGCCGATGATCCGCAGTCCGGGCATGATCTCGCGCCGCTCGGTGCCACGCTGTGGAAAAGTCGATAGACCGAGACAATGGTCTTGAATACCCGCGACAAAATTCCACGCGATCGCCGGCGATGCCCGCTCGGCTATGTCGTCATAGAGCCGTTCGAGTTCGGCTTGTGCGGCGGGATGAAAGACGATCCGATAGACCATCCCCTACTTGGCTTTCGCCTGTTTCGCGCGATGGCGCGCCTCCAGCCGAGAAAAAACCACATCGGCCGGAATTCCTTTAGCTGGATCCTGCTGGAGCTCGGCCAAGCGGCCCGGAATTTCCTCGCGCAGCCATCTTTCCCGCTCCGCCTCGAAATCCTCGAGCATGCGCAGGCCGGCGCGAACAACCTCGCTGGCATTGTTGTAGCGACCTGATTCGAGCTGTTTCCTGATGAAGCGCTCATAGTGGTCGTTCAGAGCGTAGTTGGGCATGACAACCTCCCGGAAAGAGACATGGGATCACGGCACGGATTTAGCAATAGATGTCAGATATTAGCAATATCGCCTCGGTCGGGCCGTCGCGATCGGGGATAGCGCCTGCAGCCGATAGGTGGGATCTGCTCCTCGCGATCCCTCCGGGACAGCTGGCGCTGAAGCCGGCTGAGATGGAATCCTGCCGGCTGAATCCATTTTGCATTTTCGTGGCTGGCCTCGGCTCTGGGAAGCCCAATTTTCCGCCGCGCGAGCTGAGAGCTCGTCTTGGCCCCGAGGCATGGAACGACCGAGGCTTGGCCCTGAACGCTTTGGCTTGGCTTGGCTTGTATGGTTCTGGCGGGCGGATTGTGTTTGGTTTTGCGGGATTTGTTTTTGACCCTCTGCGTCGGCTTTGGGTGTTTGCGGGCCCGTGATGAGGGTTCAAATCAGCGGGGGGCCATCAGCCGGATACAAGAACAGCCCGGGGTGAGCCGGGCTGTTTTGATTTGGTTGCGGGGACAGGATTTGAACCTGTGACCTTCAGGTTATGAGCCTGACGAGCTACCGGGCTGCTCCACCCCGCGCCACCTATGAGCAAGCGTGAGCTTGCTTCGACCTCTGGAAGCAGGTGTTTTCTGCTTCGATCTCTGGAAGCAGGTGTCTCTGCTTCGATGTTTGGAAGCGGGCGATTGCCTGCTTCGCGCCGCCAAATTGAAAGGGCCGCTTACGCGGCCCGTTGTCCCGTTGGCGGGCCTGTTCGTGAAGAGAAGATTTCACATCCATCCGATTGGATGTGAGTTTAACGTGCGTTTGGCAGACCTGGCAGCGACCTACTCTCCCGCGTCTTGAGACGAAGTACCATCAGCGCTGGAGCGTTTCACGGCCGAGTTCGGAATGGGATCGGGTGCAGCCGCTCCGCCATAACCACCAGGTCGGCAAAACGCACGTTATTCGAGAAGCTGGGTTAGGGATTGGGCAGAAGGCAATAGTGAGTAGGGGATGCCTATTCGCTATTGGCTCGTTGCTCTTCACCTGTCTTTTTGTGCCTGAGCGACATCCACAGTTTGCTTTCGGGCGAAGCCCGCAAGCGCGACTGCGCGTCGCCGGTCGTCCGGCGCCCTCGCGGAGCATAGGCCCGTAAGGGCCGCTCATGCGTGAGCGCTGGCCAGACCATCGTGTTTCACGATGGGCATAAGGAATGAGAACGATCAAGCCGATCGAACTATTAGTACCGGTAAGCTTCAAGCGTTGCCGCTCTTCCACACCCGGCCTATCAACGTGGTCGTCTTCCACGGTTCTCAGGGAATACTCGTTTTAAGGTGGGTTTCCCGCTTAGATGCCTTCAGCGGTTATCCCGTCCGGATATAGCTACCCTGCTATGCGGCTGGCGCCACAACAGGTCCACCAGAGATCCGTCCATCCCGGTCCTCTCGTACTAGGGACAGATCCTTTCAATATTCCTACACCCACGGCAGATAGGGACCGAACTGTCTCACGACGTTCTGAACCCAACTCACGTACCGCTTTAAATGGCGAACAGCCATACCCTTGGGACCTGCTCCAGCCCCAGGATGCGATGAGTCGACATCGAGGTGCCAAACAACCCCGTCGATATGGACTCTTGGGGGTCATCAGCCTGTTATCCCCGGCGTACCTTTTATCCGTTGAGCGATGGCCCTTCCACGCGGGACCACCGGATCACTATGACCGACTTTCGTCTCTGCTCGACTTGTCAGTCTCGCAGTCAGGCAGGCTTATGCCATTGCACTCAGCGAACGATTTCCGACCGTTCTGAGCCCACCATCGCGCGCCTCCGTTACTCTTTAGGAGGCGACCGCCCCAGTCAAACTACCCACCATACATTGTCCCGGACCCGGATAACGGGCCGCGGTTAGACATCCATAGTGATAAGGGTGGTATTTCAAGGGTGGCTCCACCTGAGCTGGCGCCCAGGTTTCAAAGCCTACCACCTATCCTACACATGCCACTACGAATGCCAATGTAAAGCTATAGTAAAGGTGCACGGGGTCTTTCCGTCTAACCGCAGGAACCCCGCATCTTCACGGGGAATTCAATTTCACTGAGTCTATGCTGGAGACAGCGGGGAAGTCGTTACGCCATTCGTGCAGGTCGGAACTTACCCGACAAGGAATTTCGCTACCTTAGGACCGTTATAGTTACGGCCGCCGTTTACTGGGGCTTCGATTCAGAGCTTGCACCCCTCCTCTTAACCTTCCAGCACCGGGCAGGCGTCAGACCCTATACGTCGCCTTGCGGCTTCGCAGAGCCCTGTGTTTTTGATAAACAGTCGCTACCCCCTGGTCTGTGCCACCCTCCTCTGCTTGCGCAGAAAAGGGTCACGCTTCTTCCGAAGTTACGCGTGCAATTTGCCGAGTTCCTTCAGCATAGTTCTCTCAAGCGCCTTGGTATACTCTACCAGACCACCAGTGTCGGTTTCGGGTACGGTCTATAAGGAGGAGCTATTTCCTGGAACCACTCCGCTGCCCGTTCAATCCGATAAGATTGGACAACTTGTGTGATCCGTCACTACCTCCAGGCCCACGAATATTAACGTGGTTCCCATCGACTACGCGTTTCCGCCTCGTCTTAGGGGCCGGCTAACCCTGCTCAGATTAGCTTTAAGCAGGAACCCTTGGTCTTTCGGCGGGGGAGTCTCTCACTCCCCTTACGTTACTCATGTCAGCATTCGCACTTCTGATACCTCCACCACCCCTCACGGGTATGGCTTCATCAGCTTACAGAACGCTCCGCTACCGCTCGTGATTGCTCACGAACCCTAAGCTTCGGTGTATGGCTTTAGCCCCGGTACATTTTCGGCGCAAAGACCCTTATTTAGACCAGTGAGCTGTTACGCTTTCTTTAAATGATGGCTGCTTCTAAGCCAACATCCTGGTTGTTTTGGGATCCTCACATCCTTTCCCACTTAGCCATAACTTGGGGACCTTAGCTGTAGGTCAG
>NZ_VFWL01000018.1:0-137500 GCF_006442495.1 Mesorhizobium sp. B2-1-3 | reverse complement strand
GATCTCGCCATCACGGAAGCCTTCGCAGATTCGGGCTATACGGGCGAGGACGCCGCCGGCATGGCCGAGGCGATCACCAAGCTCTTGAACGCCCCGGCGCTCAAGGCTGGAACCGTGCTGCGTGTTGGTCTCGAGGTCCATGGCGACGCCGCCAAGGTCGTGCGCACCAGCGTCTACGATCGGACCCAGCATATCGTCACCATCGCGCTCGACGATCGCGGCCAGTATGTGCCGGCGCAGGAACCGGAGCCCAATCCGGAGTTGCTGACGGCGTTCGATGATTCGTCGGCGCCAGTGGTGGTGCGCGGCAACCTGCCCAACGTCTATGACGGCATCTACCGCGCCGCCTATTCCTACGGCATGTCCAAGGCCATGACGCAGCGGCTCATCAAGCTGTTGGCTTCCGATGTCGACTTCCAGTCCCGCCTCAATCCGGCCGACCGTCTCGAAGTGCTGTTCTCGCAGCCCGACGGCGACGACCAGACCTCGGACAATTCCGAACTGCTTTACGTCTCGGCGACCTTCGGCGGTCAGACGCGCAATTTCTACCGCTTTCAGATGCAGGACGGCAGCACGGATTATTTCGACGAGGACGGCTCGAGCGCCCAGCAGTTCCTGCTGCGCAATCCGTTGCCGGCCGGAAAGTTCCGCTCCGGCTTTGGCGCGCGCAGGCACCCGATCCTCGGCTATGTCCGCATGCATACCGGCGTCGACTGGGCAGCCCCCATCGGCACGCCGATCATCGCCGCGGGCAATGGCGTCATCGAGAAGGTCGGCTGGGCCGGCGGCTATGGCAAGCAGATCATCATTCGCCATGCCAACGGCTATGAGACCTCCTACAATCACCAGAGCGCTTTTGCCAAAGGCATCGAACCGGGCGTTCACGTCCGCCAAGGCCAGACCATCGGCTATCTCGGCCAGACCGGCCTCGCCACCGGCCCGCATCTTCACTACGAGCTGATCGTCAATGGCACCAAGGTCGATCCGATGCGCGTCCGCCTGCCGGTCGGCAAGGTGTTGAAGGGCGAGGACCTTGTTGCCTTCAAGCGTGAACGCGAGCGCATCGACGACCTGCTGAAGCAGGAAGACAGTGATTCGCTGAAGGTCGCGAGCGCCAAGATCGAAGGATAGTTCCTTCGATCCACCCGTCAGTCGCGAGGGTTTTCGGCGGGCCGGCGCCATGGCAATGATTCGCCTGAAATCGTCATCCAGGCGATGACAGCCGAAAGCAGGCAAAGCAGCGCCGTTACAAAGGAAACAGCCGAGAATGCGGCGTCGCTAGCGGCAAGCCGTGCGGCGTCGACAGCCGGAGCCAGTCCGGTCGTCGCCGGTTCACCGAACCCCGGCACGCCGGGCAAGGCGCTGCCATCCAGGGCCTTCGCGTAGACCCAGGCGGCAAGCGACCCCATAGCCGCAACCGCAATCAGGCCGCCTATGCGCGAGACGGCATTGTTGATACCGGAGGCCGCGCCCGTATCCTTGTCTTCCACCGCCGTCATGATCGCGGTCGACAGCGGCGACACCACCAGCGCCATGCCGAACCCCATCAGCGCCATCAGCGGAAATGTTCCGGTCCAGAAATTGTGGATACCGGCATGCGTCAACAAGCCAAGCCCGGCGAAGGCGAAGGCAACCACCAGACTGCCGCTGGCGATCGGAAAACGCGGTCCGATCCGGTCGGACCACTGGCCGACAGGCCCAGACAGCAGTGCGATCAACGCAGACAGCGGCAGGAAGATGAAGCCGACCTCGGCCGTGCTCAGCCCCCAGCCGGCGATCAAAAGCATGGGCAGGTAGAAAAGATTGGCCGACAGCGCGAAATAGAGGAAGAAGGTCGCGAGATTGGCGCCGGCGAAGGCGCCGATGCGAAACAGATTGAGATCGATCATCGGCTCGCGCTGCCGGCGCTCGTAGAAAATGAAGACGAAAAGCAGGACCACGCCTGCAACGATTGCCGAACCCGACATGAATCCGGCAGCCTCCGCGTTCATCGCCGTCAGCCCGTAGGCCAGCAACCCGAAGGCCAGTGTCGCCAGCGCCGCGCCGCCAAGATCGAGGCTGCGCTTTTCGGTCGGCCGATCCGCCGGGATCTTGGCGAGCAGCAGGTAGATCGAAACCAGCCCAAGCGGCAGGTTGATGGCAAATATCGCACGCCAGATTCCATTGCCAAGGGTCGACAGCACGAAACCGCCCAGCACCGGACCGAGTGCCGTGGTCAGCGCCGAAGCGGCGGCCCAGATGCCGATTGCGCGGCCGCGCTCCTTTTTCGGATAGGCCTTGGCAATGATGGCAAGGCTGCCCGGCACCATGATCGCCGCGCCGACGCCCTGGATTGCGCGAAACGCGATCAGCACCGCCGGATTGGGCGCCAGCGCGCAGGCCAATGAAGCGGCGATGAACAGCGCGATGCCGGCGACGAAGGCGCGGCGCAGGCCGAAGCGGTCGCCCGCAGCACCGCCGGCAAGGATGAGCGCCGAAAGCGTCAGCGCATAGGCATTGGATATCCACTGCGCTTGCGCCAGGCTGGCGCCGAGATCGACGCGGATTGCCGGCGTGGCGATGGCAAGGATCGAACCGTCGATGAAACCAAGCGCTGAAGCCAGGATCGTGGCGATCAGCACATAGCGCCGCTGCGACTGCGGGCAGAACGTACCGTTGGCGGTCGGCGGCGGGACGGCAGCGGCTTTGCTCGGTGCATGCATGCAACCTGCATAAACCCGCGGCGCGCCCGCAACAACCAGCCAGCGGTCCCGGTGGTTGAAACCAGCTGCGCAGCCACCTGGCCGCATTGGCAGGTGCCGGCCCACGCAGGTGCAAACAAGCGCCGGCATGCTAAGCTTTCACGCGGCATCGGACGGGAGCCGATCAGACAGGGGGAGAAAATCGATGAAGCGACCGCTCGAACCATCCCAGTCCGGGCTCCACCGCGTCGTCGGGCTGACCGACGGCGTCTTCGCCATCGCGCTGACCCTGATCGTTCTGGAGATTCGTGTACCGACGCACGAGGCGATCCATTCCGAAGGCGATCTCCTCGACGCCGTCCTGGCCTTGGCGCCGCGCTTCCTGACCTATGCGCTTTCCTTCCTGACGCTGACCATCTTCTGGTTCGGCCAGCAGGCGCAGCATGGGTTGATCACCAGATCCGACAGGCGGCTGGCAACGCTCAATTTGTGCTTTCTCGCCTTTATCGCCCTGCTGCCGTTCTCGACCGATCTTCTGGCCGACTTCCTCGAATTCAGAACCGCGGTCGCCGTCTATTGGCTCAATCTGCTGATGCTCGGCGTCACCCTGATCGCCAGCTGGCGCTATGCGGAGAAAAATGGCCTTCTGGCGGATGATGTCGACGTCGAAACGAAACGCACGGTCTACCTGCGCATCGTCAAGGCGCAGCTTCTGTGGGCGGTCGGCGCCCTGCTCTGTCTGGTCACCCCGCTGCTCAGCGTCGGCTTCATTCTCATGGTGCAGCTGATTTATGCCGCGACACCGAGCGCGAAATGGTTGCGCAGGATAATCGGGTAGAGCAATTCCAGGAAAAACGTGGCGGTTTCCCGGGAAAAGCGCGCAGCGCTGGAGCGGCTCGGAAGTCCATCGAACACTGAACCGCTCTAACCAGCGACGAACGCCGCATCGTCTCAGTCGACGAA
Source organism: Mesorhizobium sp. B2-1-3 (assembly GCF_006442495.1). Classification (NCBI taxonomy): domain Bacteria; kingdom Pseudomonadati; phylum Pseudomonadota; class Alphaproteobacteria; order Hyphomicrobiales; family Phyllobacteriaceae; genus Mesorhizobium; species Mesorhizobium sp. B2-1-3. The sequence continues at coordinate 133,856 of NZ_VFWL01000018.1, read as the reverse complement.
TTCCACCGTCACACCGGGCGAAACCAGCTTGGCCAGTTCGCGGGCATCCCAATTGGTTAGTCGCACGCAACCATGGCTTTCGGTCTTGCCGATCTTCGAGGGATCCGGCGTGCCATGGATGCCGTAGGTCGGCTTGTCCAACGCGATCCACACCGAGCCGACAGGGCCATTCGGGCCGGGCGGAATGGTCAGGACCTTATTGTTCTCGCCCTGTTTGAAATTGATGTTGGGGTTGTAAGTGTAGTTCGGATCGAGCGCGACACGGGACACGGCATGAATGCCGGACGGCGACGGCGTGTCGGACGAGCCGATGGTGGCGGGATAGGCCGCGACCAGCTTGCCCGCCGTATCATAGGCAAAGACCTCTTTCTTGCCCTTGTCGGCGACGATACGAGCCACCGGCGACGACACCAGTCTGCCGAAATTGGCAACCTTGATGATCGTTCCGGGACGGTTGAAATTGGCCTCCGGGTTGAGCGCCTTGAGATAGTTCTCGTCCATGTGGAAGCGCTCGGCAAGCGCTTCCGTGACCGACGTATAGCCCATGCGGTCGAGCTGCGCCTTCTGGCTGTAATCTTCCGGGATCGACGCAACATAGGGACCGGCCGCATCCTCCGGTGTGATCGTGTAGTTGGCCAAGGCATCGCCGCCCGATTGTGCAAGGGCCGCCTGGATGCCGACGGCGTCGGTCGATCGCAGATTGCTGCCGGTGATCTGGTTGTAGGCAGCCAGCGCCTTGTCGACATTCGAACCGAAGCGCCCGTCGATGACGCCAGGCGAAGCGCCGCCGCGATCAAGCAGCACCTGCAGAGCCGCGACATCCTGGCGTGCTCCGAGCGAAAGCGACGGGTCGACCACAGTCTTGCCGCCTGCTTTCGGCGGTAATCCCGCTTCGTCTGCAGGCGCCGGCTGCGCGGCGGGAGCCGTGGGCTGGACCGGCTCTATCGAGGCCTCGTTCAGCGGCTGGCGCTTGACGGAGGGCGGCGTTGCCGGCTGGGGCGCTTCCGGATAGTTGTCGTCGTAGACGCCGTCGCCGCCGGGGGCCGGCGGGTAGGCCTCGACGGAATTGTCGCCATAGGGATCATATTCCTGGACGGGCGGCGCGATGACCCGGCCTTCGTCTTCCATCTGCCTGCGGCGGAAGCGTGCCATGTCTTCCGGATCGTCGAGATAGTAGCGGTCGTCGTCGGCGGGAACGCGGCCGAGTTCGCGCAGCCGTGTCTCGCGGCGCAGCGCGCGTCGGTCGAGCCTGGTCTGCGGCGGTTGGATGGCGACGACCTTGCCCGTGTCCGCATCGACGATGACGCGGTTGCCCCTGGCGTCGTAATAGATGTCGAGATTGCCGTCCTGGGCCAGCAGGATGCCGCCGTCAGCGGGGCGGACGACCCGCGGCGAAGCGTCCTCAGTCGGCGCGGCGAACGCGCTTGAAAACGCCAGTCCGGCCGCAAGTGCCGAAAGGGTGAAGATCGTCCGCAACATCGTGGGCAAACTCTCCGGTCCGTAATTGCCGTCGCCGGCGGCTTTCGCGCGTAGCGAGTCCTTCGCCAGCGAACCACCGCCCGACCATAAGGTTCCAATATGAACCGGGCATGAAGATGGCGGTTTTCCGGCGCCTCGACGAATATCAGCTAAATGCATATTATCCAAAAGCGGCCCGGTTTGGGGCGAAAGATATGCATAGAACAAAAAGCTAAAGCGCGTCGCCTGAATCCGTCGAGCGTGACGCGCTTTAGCCTCAGGCAAGTCCCAGTTCCTTTCGCGCCTGCTTCGTCAACTTCAGGGCGACAAGACGATGGCTCTCGCGCAGGTAATCCTTCAGCGCGCCATCATCCATGCTCTGGCTTGTCTGGCGCTGGATCCATTTCATGCCGCGCGAGGCAAGATAGGGTGCGGGCCGCAAGCCCGGCTGCTCCTTCAGCACATCATAGGCAATGTCGGAGCATTTGAAGGTGATGAAAGGATCGCGGCCCTCGCTCCAGCCGCCGATGGCAAAGACCTTGGCGCCGACCTTCCAGACATGGGCGCCGCCCCACTGGACGACATGCGATGTGGCGGGCAGCGAGGCGCAGAAGCCGTTATAGTCGTCCAGCGTCATGCGTGCTCCTGCCGAAAGACGCGGAAAAGCCGCGCGCCCGTCCTGGGCGCGCGGCGTTCAATCAGGCTGCCGCTTCGGTCGCGACGACCGTCGGCTTCGAACGGAAATTCAACCGGTCGGAGCCAGCGGTCACCTTGACGGTCGAGCCGTCGAGGATCTCGCCGAGCAGGATCTTCTCAGCCAGCGGATCCTGCAGGTCTTTCTGCATCACCCGCTTTAACGGCCGCGCGCCATAGGCAGGGTCGTAACCCTTGGATGCCAGCCAGTCGATCGCCTCCTGGTCCAGCGACAGCGTGATCTTGCGGTCGACCAGCAGGTTTTCCAGCCGCTTGAGCTGGATTTCGACGATGCGGCCCATATCCTGCCGGCGCAGCCGATGGAACAGGATCACCTCGTCGACGCGGTTGAGGAACTCCGGCCGGAACGACGCCTTGACGACGTTCATCACTTCGTCGCGAACCTGGTCGACATCCTGGTCCTCGCCGAGATTGACCAGGTATTCGGCGCCGAGGTTCGACGTCATGATGATCAGCGTGTTGCGGAAGTCGACCGTGCGGCCCTGCCCATCGGTGAGCCGGCCGTCGTCGAGCACCTGCAGGAGCACGTTGAACACGTCGGGATGCGCTTTCTCGATCTCGTCGAACAGCACGACCTGATAGGGCCGGCGCCGCACCGCTTCGGTCAGCGCGCCGCCTTCCTCATAACCGACATAGCCGGGAGGCGCGCCGATCAATCGGGCAACCGAATGCTTCTCCATGAACTCCGACATGTCGATGCGCACCATCGCGCTCTCGTCGTCGAACAGGAAGTTCGCCAGCGCCTTGGTCAGTTCGGTCTTGCCAACGCCGGTCGGGCCGAGGAACATGAACGAGCCGATCGGCCGGTTCGGATCCTGCAGGCCGGCGCGAGCGCGCCGCACTGCCTTGGAAACCGCTTGCACCGCCTCGCCCTGGCCGACGACGCGCTTGCCGATCTCGTCTTCCATGCGCAACAGCTTGTCGCGCTCGCCTTCCAGCATCTTGTCGACCGGAATTCCGGTCCAGCGCGAGACGATGTGGGCGACATGATCGGGCGTGACCACTTCCTCGACCATGCCAGCCTTGCCGTCCTGGGCCTCGGCTTCCTTCAGCTTCTTTTCCAGTTCCGGGATCTTGCCATAGGCAAGCTCGCCGGCGCGCTGGAACTCGCCCTTGCGCTGGGCGATGGCCAGTTCGTTGCGCGCCTCGTCAAGTTGCTTCTTGAGATCGGCGGCGAGCCCGAGCTTCTGCTTCTCTGCCTGCCATTTCGAGGTCATCTCGGTCGATTCCTCCTCAAGGCTAGCGAGGTCCTTCTCGAGCCGGGCAAGCCTGTCCTTCGAAGCCTCGTCCTTCTCGACCTTCAGCGCTTCGCGCTCGATCTTGAGCTGCATGATGCGGCGGTCGATCTCGTCCAGCGCTTCGGGCTTGGAGTCGACCTGCATGCGAAGCCTCGAAGCGGCTTCGTCGACGAGGTCGATCGCCTTGTCCGGCAGGAACCGGTCGGCGATGTAGCGGTTGGACAGCGTCGCCGCCGCGACCAGCGCCGAATCGGAAATGCGCACCTTGTGGTGCTGTTCGTATTTCTCCTTCAGGCCGCGCAGGATGGAGACCGTGTCCTCCACCGTCGGCTCCTCGACGAAGACCGGCTGGAAGCGGCGGGCGAGTGCGGCATCCTTCTCCACATGCTTGCGGTATTCGTCGAGCGTGGTGGCGCCGACGCAGTGCAGTTCGCCGCGCGCCAGCGCCGGCTTCAGAAGGTTGGACGCATCCATGGCGCCGTCCGCCTTGCCGGCGCCGACCAGGGTGTGCATCTCGTCGATGAACAGGATGATCCCGCCGGCAGCGGCAGTGACCTCGGAAAGCACGGCCTTCAGCCGCTCCTCGAACTCACCGCGATATTTGGCGCCGGCGATCAGCGCGCCCATGTCGAGCGCCATCAGCTGCTTGTCCTTCAGCGATTCCGGCACGTCGCCATTGACGATACGCAGCGCCAGGCCTTCTGCAATCGCCGTCTTGCCGACGCCCGGCTCGCCGATCAGCACCGGATTGTTCTTGGTGCGGCGCGACAGCACCTGGATGGTGCGGCGGATCTCGTCGTCGCGGCCGATGACCGGATCGAGCTTGCCGGCGCGGGCATCGGCGGTGAGATCGCGCGCGTATTTCTTCAGCGCGTCATAGCCCTGTTCGGCATTCGCCGAATCGGCGGTGCGGCCCTTGCGGACATCGTTGATCACCTGGTTGAGCGCCTGCGCGGTAACGCCGGCCTTGGCCAGTATGTCTGATGTCTTGGCCGATTTCTCGACTGCAAGCGCCGTCAGCAGCCTTTCGACCGTGACGAAGCTGTCGCCGGCCTTCTTGGCCAGTTCCTCGGCCGTCGAAAACACCTTGGCCAACGGCTGTGCCAGATAGAGCTGGCCGTTGCCGCCCTCCACCTTGGGCATCGCTTCGAGTGCCGTCTCGATGCCGAGCTTGACGTCGCGGACGCTGCCGCCGGCGCGCTCGATGAGCGACGCAGCCAGACCCTCGTCGTCATCGACGAGCACTTTCAGGATATGTTCGGGGGTGAATTGCTGGTGGTTGCGCGAGAGCGCCATGGTTTGCGCGGATTGGATGAAGCCGCGCACGCGCTCCGAGTATTTCTCGAGATTCATACCTGTCTCCTTCCATCACCGGCCCGCTTTGCGGCACCGGATCAGTTTGCGGTGACGGACCCGCCCGTGAGAGCCGGATCCAGTTGAGGCTGATATGGTGCGCAACCCGCGAACCCTCAAGACGTCTCGATGGCTGCGAAAGCATAATATTCCACGGCCGCGCAAAACGAAAACGGCGGAGATTTCTCTCCGCCGTTCAATGCATGGAAGCGTCGCCGCTCAGTTGTCGATGTCGGCGACCGCGGTGTCGGCGTTGCCATTGTCCGTCGGCGCCGCGACCACCTCGCCAGCGTCGGCATTGTCGTTGCCGCTGGTGATCTGGTCGGCATTGCCGCGCGGGCGGCGCGGACGCCTCGGACGACGGCTGGGACTAGTCTCCGCGGCCGTCTCATTGAGTTCGGCCTGGGCTGCGAGCCCGGCCGGCGACAGGTTCTCGAACAGCGGCGCCGCCTGCTCGACCGGCGCGGCGGATTCGGCTGGCGTGACGGCCTCGGCCTGTTCGGCCGTCTCGTTGCGCTGCTGCTGGGCACCCTGCTCGGCGGACGAACCATAATCGCCGCGCTGGCTGTTCTGGCCATAGCCGCCATTGGGGCGGCGGTCGCGATGGCGTCCGCCATTGTTGTCGCGGCCGCCACTGTTGCGCCCGCCATTATTATCACGATCGCGATTATCACGATCGCGGCCGTTTTCCCGGTTCAGCGCGACTTCGGCCGGCATGCCTTCGATAACCGGCTGCGGACCCGCGCCGTGGTTGATCACCGGAACCGGCGCATCCGCAACGTTGTTGCCGGCGTTGCCGACATTGTCGAACTCGTCGCGATCCTCATCGCCATCATCGTCGAATTCGTCGCGATTCTGCTGGACGTTCTGGATCGGCATCTGCGCCTGCGCGGCGGCAATGATGCGATTATAGTGCTCGGCGTGCTGGAGATAGTTCTCCGCCATCACCCGGTCGCCGGAGCTTTGCGCATCACGGGCAAGGGTGGCGTACTTTTCAGCGATCTGCTGAGCAGACCCACGGATCTTCACGTCCGGGCCGTTGCTCTCGTAGTTGCGCGTCAGGGGATTTGGCCCCTTGCGGTTGTTGTTATTGTTATTGTTGTTGTTGCCGCCGCCGCCATTGTTGTTGCGACCGCGCATGCGCCTGTTCTGCTGTTGTGGCCTCATTCGACTCTCTTCATATTGAAATTTTCGAAAACTCTTCACGAACGGTGGCGCTCATGCAGCCAGCCGTTTCGTTTCTTCACCGGCGTTCGCCCGCATCAATTGCGTTGGCGCCACGTGCCATCCTGTTCCGGTTACATCACTTGCCGGACGATTCCCGCACGAAGCTTGGGCGTCGTTTGCGCAAGAAGGCAGCTATTTCCAAGGAAAACCGAATCGCTAAGAGCACTGCCTGCTTCGTCTCATCCGGTTAACGCGACCCTAGCCGCATTCCCCGGCATTGCCAAGCGGTTTTTTTCGCACTGCGTCAAGGCTTTCCCCGTTGAAAGACAAGAACCCTGTCGTTTCCGCCGAGGTCGCCGAACGCACCAGCGACCGCATAGCCGGACGAGCGAAATATAGCGGTGACCTCGATGTGCTGTGTGTAGCCGATCTCGACCGCAATCCTGCTTCCGGCTTCTAGAAACTTAGCCGCCTCAGCGGCGATGACCCTGTAAGGGGCCAACCCATCCGCGCCGCCATCCAGGGCCAGGCGCGGGTCGAAATCCCGGACTTCATCCTGCAGATTTCCGATGTCCTCCGATCGTATATAGGGAGGGTTTGCGACAATTACATGGTATCGACCAGAAACTTTTTCAAACCAGTCGGACAGCAGCGCCGTGAACCGGTCGCCAAGCCCCAATTGCGCGGCATTGCGCGTTGCCGTCCTCAACGCCCCTTCCGAGAAGTCGACCCCGGTGGCAATCGCTGCCGGCACGGCGCTGAGCAGCGCCAGCGCGATGGCTCCGCTGCCGGTTCCCAGATCGAGGATGCGGCACTCGCCCTCGCGCATGACGGTTGCCCTGACAAAGGGCAGTATGGCCTCGACCAGCGTTTCGGTGTCGGGCCGCGGCTCCAGCGTTTCCGGCGACAGCGACAGCCGCAACCCGTAGAACTCCCGATAGCCCAGGATGCGGTGCACGGGCTCGCCGCCCGCGCGGCGCCTCAAGGCGCGGTCGATCTGGACAAGAGCGGCGGCATCGACCGCATGTTCGGGATCGGCAATGGCCTGCGTGCGGGTCGTACCTGAAAAGTGCTCCACGATCAGTCTTGCATCGAGCGCCGGATTATCGACCGCCGCCAAGCGCGCTCGCGCTGCCCGCAGCAGCGGCCCCAGCGCCTGGGGCAAAGGATCAGCCATCAAGACCGATATCGGCGAGCAGCTTCGACTGGTGATCGGCGATCAGAGCGTCGATGACTTCGTCGAGTTCGCCCATCATCACCCGGTCGAGCTTGTAGAGCGTCAGGTTGATGCGATGATCGGTGACGCGGCCTTGCGGAAAATTGTAGGTGCGGATGCGTTCCGAGCGGTCGCCGGAGCCGACCTGCGACTTGCGCGATTCCGAGCGCTCCTCATCGGCCTTGCTGCGTTCCAGGTCGTAGAGCCGGGCCCGCAGGATCTGCATGGCCTTGGCCCGGTTCTGGTGCTGCGATTTCTCCGCCTGCACCACCATGATGCCGGTCGGCAAATGGGTGATGCGCACTGCCGAATCGGTGGTGTTGACGTGCTGGCCGCCCGAGCCCGACGCGCGCATCGTGTCGATGCGGATGTCTTCGGCCCGGATGTCGATGTCGACTTCCTCCGCCTCCGGCAGCACGGCCACCGTGGCCGCCGAGGTGTGAATGCGTCCGCTGGCCTCGGTCGCGGGCACGCGCTGCACCCGGTGGACGCCGGACTCGAATTTCAGATGCGCGAAAACCCCCTTGCCGGAAACCGTGGCGATGATTTCCTTATAGCCGCCGGCATCGCCCTCGCTGGCCGATACCGTCTCGAACCGCCAGCCACGCGAAGCGGCATAGCGCTCATACATGCGAAACAGGTCGCCGGCGAACAATGCTGCCTCGTCGCCGCCGGTGCCGGCGCGGATTTCCAGGATGGCGTTCTTGTCATCGGCCGCATCCCTGGGCAAGAGCAGGATCTGGATGTCCTTCTGCAACGCCTCAATGCGCTCATCGACGCCTGGCAGGTCGGCCTCGGCGAGCGCTCGCATCTCGGCATCGGTGCCCTTGTCGGCGAGCATCGCCTCGAGATCGGCCTGCTCCTGCTCGGCCGCACGCAAGGCTCTGACTTTGGCCACCATCTCCTGGAGCTCGGCATATTCCGATGCCATCTTCACATAGGCATCCGGCGCCGGGCCGGCCGACATCTGCGCTTCGAGCATCTCGAAACGCTTGACGACTTGATCCATGCGGTCGCGGGGAAGGGAGATCATTGCAAAGGTGCTATAACGGAATTGAGCGGTCGTCGGCAAAGGCCTGCAGCAGCGCCCGCATCGGCAGCCCCTGGACCGGCGCCATCAGATTGTCGTCAAAGAACGCTTTCAACGCCTCCAGCGGCAATTCGGTCAGCATCGCCTTGACCGGACCGATCGAAGCGGGCGACATCGAGATAGAACGGAAACCGAGGCCGACCAGCGCCATTGCCGAGATCGGCTTGCCGGCGAGTTCGCCGCAGAGTGTGACGGGCGTGTGGTTGCGGGCACCGGCATCGGCGATGGTCTTGAGCACCCGCAGGAACGGCGTCGACAACGTGTCGAAGCGATCGGAAAGCTGCGTGTTGCCGCGGTCGACCGCCATCACGAACTGGAACAGGTCGTTCGAGCCGACCGAGACGAAGTCGACCGCCTTCATCAACTCGTCAAGCTGGAACAGGAGGGACGGCACCTCCAACATTGCCCCGAGCTTGAGGCTGGTCGGCAAATGATGGGCAAAGCGCGACAGATGCCGCACCTCGCGGTCGATGATTTCGCGCGCCTGGGCGATCTCGCCGAGCTCGGTGACCATCGGCAGCATCAGCTTGAGCTCCCGCCCGCCGCAGGCTTTCAGCAGGGCGCGGATCTGGGTGCGCAGCAATCCCGGACGGTCCAGCGTCAGGCGGATCGCCCGCCAGCCGAGCGCCGGGTTCTCTTCCTGGATGGCGCCTTTGAAATAGGGCAGCACCTTGTCGCCGCCGATATCGATGGTGCGGAAGGTGACCGGCTTGCCGCGCGCGGCATCGAGCACGTCGCGGTAGAGCCGCTCCTGCGCCTCGGCACGGGGAAAGGTCGAGGCGACCATGAATTGCAATTCGGTGCGGAACAGGCCGATCCCGGCGGCACCCGATTCGGCCAGTTGCGGCAGGTCGACTGCAAGCCCGGCATTCATCAAAAGGTCGACCGCAACGCCATCCTTGGTCACCGACGGCTTCTTGCGCAGTTCGCGGTAGACTTCCTGCCGGCGCGCCCGGAACCGCACCTTTTCGGCATAGGCGGCTTCGAGATCCGACTGCGGACGAAGATGAATCGCGCCTTCCTCACCGTCGACGATGATGGCATCGCCGTTTTCCGCCATGGAAACGGCGCCCTTCATCTGCCCGGCGACGGGAATGCCCATGGCGCGCGCGACGATGACGACGTGGCTGGTGGCGGCGCCATCCTCGAGCACCAGTCCGCGCAATTTGTCCCGGGGGTAGTCGAGCAGTTCGGCGGCGCCCATCGAGCGGGCGACAATGATGGCATCCTTCGGCAGCGAGGCCGCGACATCGTCAGGCCCGCGTCCCATCAGCTGGCGCAGAAGCCGGTTGGCGAGGTCGTCGAAATCGCTCATCCGCTCGCGCAGATAAGGATCGGTCATGTGCAGCATGCGCGCGCGCATGTCGCTCTGCACCTTTTCGACCGCGGCTTCCGCCGTCAGGCCGTTGCGGATCGCCTCTTCCAGCCGCCGGACCCAGCCGCGGTCGTTGGCGAACATGCGGTAGGCTTCCAGCACCTGGCGATGCTCGCCCTCGAAGGCGACGTCGCGGCGCTCGAGCATGTCGTCGATGGAAAGCCTGAGCGAGCCGAGCGATGCCTCGAGCCGGCGGACTTCCTCTTCGCTGTCCTCGTTGAACAGGTTGGTGACGACGATGCGCGGTTCGTGCAGCACGACATGGCCGAGCCCGACGCCCTCGTTGAACGACAGGCCGGTGAAGCTGACCGGGCGGCGCAGGTCGAGCTCGAGGCCGGGCCGCGTCAGCCGCGCCAGATCGCCGGTGGCGATCATCTCGGCGATGACCATGGCGGTGGTTTCCAGCGCCTCGACCTCGTCGTCGCGATAGTGGCGCATGGTCTTGTTCTGCACCACCAGCACGCCCAGCGTGCGCCCTGCCCTGAGCACCGGCACGCCGAGGAAGGAATTGTAGATCTCTTCCCCGGTTTCCGGCAGGTAGGCGAAGGCCGGATGTTCCTGCGCATTGGACAGGTTGAGCGGCCGCGCGCTGGCGGCAATCGTGCCGACCAGACCTTGCCCCAGCCTGAGCTGCGCCAGGTGCACCGCGTTCGGGTTCAGGCCTTCGGTGGCGTAGAGTTCGAGCACGGAATCGGCGCGCAGCACATAGAGCGAGCACACTTCGGCGACCATGTTGGAGGCGATGTCGCGCACGATGCGGTCGAGCCGCTCCTGCGGCTCCAGCGGCTCCTGCATGAGCTCGCGGAGCCGTTTCAGCAGAACGCGCGGGCCACTGGCCGGGTCACGCATCGCGGCTTCTTCTCCAATAGGCTTCTTGCCGGCGCAGTTTCGGCCGCCGCCGGCACGCACGCAACAACTGATTCAGTCTGCTACTGCTTATCCAGACCGTAGACGGAATGCAAAGTGCGAACCGCGAGTTCCGTGTAAGGACCGTCGATCAGTATCGAAATCTTGATCTCGGAGGTGGTGATGGCGCGGATGTTGATCGCCTTGTCGGCCAGCGCCTTGAAGGCGGTGGCGGCAACGCCGGCATGGCTTCTCATGCCGATGCCGATGACCGAGACCTTCGACATGCCGGCTTCCGACTGCACGACGTCGTAGCCTACATCGGCCTTCAGCCGGTCGAGCACGGCCAGCGCTTTGTCCACGTCTCCGGAGGGCACCGTGAAGGTCATGTCGGTAAGCTTGCCGTCCTCGGAAATGTTCTGGACGATCATGTCTACGTTGATGTTGGCCTCGGCCAGCGGCCCGAAGATGCCGGCGGCAACGCCCGGCCGGTCACCGACACGGCGCAGCGAAATCTGCGCCTCGTCCTTGGCATAGGCAATTCCGGTGACGACCTGCTGTTCCACGATTTCTTCCTCGTCGCAAATAAGCGTTCCGGGCGGATTGAGCAAATCCCCCATTCCGGGCGCGTCGGGATCGTCGAAGGACGACCGCACGAAGGTACGCACCCTGTGCACCATGGCAAGCTCGACCGATCGCACCTGCAGAACCTTGGCGCCGAGCGAGGCCATTTCAAGCATTTCCTCGAACGATATCTTGGCCAGCCGCCGCGCCTTGGGCTCGATGCGTGGATCGGTGGTGTAGACGCCGTCGACGTCGGTATAGATGTCGCAGCGGTCGGCTTTGACGGAGGCCGCGATCGCCACCGCGCTGGTGTCGGAGCCGCCACGACCAAGCGTTGCGATGCGGTTGTCCGGTCCGATGCCCTGGAAACCTGCGATGACGGCCACCTGGCCCTCGCCGAAGCGTTTGACCAGGAAAGCGCCGTCGATGTCGAGGATGCGTGCCGCGCCATGCGCGTTGTCGGTCTTGATCGGGATCTGCCAGCCCTGCCAGGAGCGGGCGTGCACGCCCATGTTCTGCAAGGTGATCGCCAGGAGGCCTGCCGTCACCTGCTCGCCGGACGCGACGACGGCATCATATTCGCGCGCGTCGTGCATCGGCGAGGCCTCGCGCGTCCAGCCGACCAGTTCGTTGGTCTTGCCGGCCATCGCCGAGACCACCACCGCCACCTCGTGACCGGCATCGACCTCCCGTTTGACGTGACGCGCCACATTGCGGATGCGGGCGATGTCGGCGACGGAGGTTCCGCCGAATTTCATCACGATGCGCGCCATGGAAGCGAAATGCCTTTGACTGAAGCCGGCTCTGCGCCGAAAAACCGAGGAAAGCGCCCGGCTGGCGCCGGCCGCTGAATGCGCGGCCTCCTTAGCCAAAACATCCAGGCTTCGCAAGCGACGGCTCATAAGAAGAGCGCCGCGCGGGCTGAACGGTAACTTCATTTTGCGCAGGGCCCAACCGGCAAGGCTCACACGGCGACGGGCGTCAGCCCAGGCGCACGATGCTTTTCCACAAATGCGGATAGTCGAGCACGAAGCCGAGTGGAGAGACCTCCAGCACCGCCTCATAGCCGAAAGCCGGCGCGGCATAGGCGTAGCGGGCCGCGTCGAGGCGCCGGTAGGCCTGGTCGAGCCGCGTCATTCTGAGCTCGGGAAAGGCCAGATAGGCGGCCGGTGCCGGCGTCGCCTCGCCGACGGCGAGCGCGAACCGGCGGATCGCCAGGAGGTTCGAAGCCGGCGTGAAGCCGAGATCGACGTCGATCAGGCCGGCCACCTCCGGCTGCGGCTCGCCATCCAGCGTCCAGGAGCCGTCAGTATGGCGCTCGATCCCCATGGAAAGCTCTTGCGGGCCGAGAAAGCCCTCGATACGTGCCGAGCGCGTGTGCCAGCCGGCATCGCAATCCACCTCGTAGGCGATGCAACACGGCTTGTCGTCTTGCAGGAAGATGGCCTGCCCCTTCAGGCCGTGCCCGCCGGGCCGCTGCGAGAGCATGCAGGAATCGTGACCTTCAAGGTCGAGCCTGCGCCAAAGGATCGATGCGGTCTGAATCACGGCCATCTCCTTTTCTCAACACGATTTTCCTTTTTTCGCACGCCGCCGCTTTTTTTGTTTCGGCCGAGGTGCTCCCTGAGCTGACACGTCCTGACAGGGCGCCGCCGGCAATAGAGGGCGCTTGTCGGCGGTGCCGGCCTCGCACTGTCAGCAGGCGAAAATGCAGCCTTGACTTTCCCTCCCCCACGCCCGACTTGCTAGCGTCCGAGGAGACCAATCGATGCCAGAGCCCCGACGATCGACGATCGATGCCGGAGAAGTGGAGCGCTTTTCCGCCCTTGCCGCCGAATGGTGGAACCCGAACGGCAAGTTCCGGCCGCTGCACAAGTTCAACCCCATCCGGCTTGCCTACATACGCGACCAGGTGGCAACGCGCTTCGGCCGCGATCCGCGCGCGGCACGGCCATTCGAGGGCCTGCGCTTTCTCGACATCGGTTGCGGCGGCGGCCTGCTGTGCGAGCCGATGGCGCGGCTTGGCGCCGAAGTGGTCGGCGCCGATGCTTCCGCCACCAATATCGAAGTGGCCAAATTGCACGCCGCCGAAGTTGGCGTGACGATCGACTACCGCGCCACCACGGCCGAGGACCTGGCCGACGCCGGCGAAAAATTCGACGTTATCCTCAATATGGAAGTGGTCGAGCATGTCGCCGACATCGACCTGTTCGTCGCCAAATGCGGCGAGATGGTCAAGCCCGGCGGCATCATGTTCGTGGCCACGATCAACCGCACGCTGAAGGCGCTAGGGCTGGCCATCATCGGCGCCGAATATGTGCTGCGCTGGCTGCCGCGCGGCACTCATCAGTTCGGCAAGCTGGTGCGCCCGGAAGAGCTGGAAAAGGCGCTCAGCGGCGCCGGCCTGACCGTCATCGACCGCACCGGCGTCGTCTACCACCCGCTTGCCGACCGCTGGCAGCGGTCGAAAGACATGGACGTCAACTACATGGTGCTGGCGGAAAAGGGCACGGTCTGAACCGGCTCACGCCGCCTGACTCTGCGCCTTCGCGCTGGGCCGGCTTTGCGCCTTGGTGGTGATGAACACGCCGGCCGTGATGATGACAGCGCCTGCCCAGGTCAGCAGCTGATAGTGTTCGCCGAGGAAGATCGTGCCCGCGAACAGCCCGACGGCCGCCGCCACATAGCCGATCTGGCTGAGATAGACCGGGCCGCCCACCGCCTGCAGCCGGAAGAAGAAGGCAAACATTGCCGAAGCCGACGCCATCTGCGCGACGACCACAGGCGGTACCGCGCCCAGCGGAACAAACGCTTGCCAGCCGAAAAGCGTCAGGATGCCGAGGAGAAGCAAGGTCGCCGACGCCAGATGGCTGCCCACGGCAAGCTCGATCGGGCCGGTTCCTTCGGGCCAGTCGACGGTGCGGTAGATGTTGCCCGCGGCAAGGCTGACCGGGATCAGCAATCCGATCGTTACCCAGAAATAATCGGCCGGTTGGCCAGCTTCGCCGCGTGTGAGCGCGACCATGACCGCACCGATGAAGCCGACCGCAATGCCGATGACGCCGAGCAGGTTGGGGCGCCGAACGCCAAGCAAGATCGAGAACACGAGCGTGATCACCGGCGATAGCGTGAACATGATGCCCGTGTATCCCGCGCCGAGATGCGGGATGGCCGAAAACATCAAGAGGTTGGGAAAGGCATAGGACACCGCCGCCGTGACGAAGAAATAGCGCAGCTTGCGCGCCGTAAGCTTGATGCGCTCGCCACGCAGCAGGAGAGCCAGCAACAGCGCGCCGCCGGCGCCGAGCGAGATGACGAAGGCCCAGACCATGGCTGGAACGCCGGCGGCGGTCGCAAGCTTGCCGAACGGCAGCGTGAGGCCAAGCAGGCCGCCCGTCACGACCAACAGGCCAAGCGCCGAATCCCAGAGAAATTTCATCTGATGGTCCTCGTCATCGTCGCCGGCACTTGGCCGCCACTTCATTTTCCGATAAGATAACGAAAAGATTCTTAACGTCAAGATACATGGCAGAGTAGATGGACAGGGCGGCAAAGGCGATCGAACAATGGAACAGGGAGCGGCCGGACCTTGACGTCTCGCCGATGGGCGTGATCGGGCGGTTGAATGAAGCATCCTCGCTGATTGCCCGCGAGCGCCTCGCGCCGTTGTTTGCGCGCTATGGATTGCAGGCCGGCGAATTCGACGTGCTGGCGACGTTGCGCCGCTCGGGCGCGCCCTACGCGCTGACCCCGACCGCCCTTTACGAGGCGACGATGGTGACCTCGGGCGCCATGACCAACCGGCTCGACCGGCTCGAAACCTCAGGGTTGATCGTGCGCGGTCCGCACCCCAATGACCGGCGCGGCATCGTCGTGCGGTTGACTGAAAAAGGTCTCGCTTTGATCGACGAGGCCGTTACGGCCCACGTCGCCAACGAGCACGAGATTCTTTCCGGCCTGACGCAAGCCGAACGGGAAACGCTTTCGCGCCTGCTTGAAAAATTGATCGGCAGCGTAAGCTGACCGCTCAGTTCCGATCCTCCGGAAACACCGGGATCGGCATGAACTCGACGCCGTCCTCGGCCAGACTCTTGGCCTCCTCCAGCGTCGCCTCGCCATAGATGCCGCGCGGGTCGGTCTCGCCGAAATGGATCTTGCGCGCTTCCTCGGCGAATTTGTCGCCGACGTAATCGGCATTCTCGCGAACCTTCTCGGCCATTGCCTTCAGCTGCGCCAGCGCCTGCTTCTGCGCCTCGCCCATGGCGAGCGCTATCGTTTCCTGCTTGCGCGCCGTCGACACGGCCGGCGCCATCAGGGCTTTCTCCACCTTGTGCGAGCCGCAGGTCGGGCAATCGACGAAGCCACGCTTCTTCTGCGTGTCGAAATCGTCATTGCTGCGGAACCAGCCCTCGAACTCGTGATCGTTTTCGCAGATCAGGGAGAAGCGGATCAAGAGGCCGCTCCCCTGAGACGCGATGCCTCGGACGAACCGGCATTGATAGCGAAATCCCGCGCATTTTTCAGATTGGGGATCTTCTTGCGAGCCGCCAGCGACTGCGCGGAGTCGATCTCGGCGACGATCACCGCCGGCTCATTGTGCGCCGCCTCCGCGATGACGCGGCCCCACGGATCGACGATCAGCGAATGGCCATAGGTTTCGCGGCCGTCCTCGTGAAGGCCGCCTTGCGCAGCGGCCACGACATAGGCGCCGTTCTCGATGGCGCGGGCCCTGAGCAGCACGTGCCAATGCGCCTCGCCGGTTTGGCGAGTGAAGGCGGCGGGCACGGAAAGCAGGTCGGCGCCGGCTAGCGCCTCGGCGCGGAACAGTTGCGGAAACCGCAGGTCATAACAGACGGCAAAGCCCAGCTTGGCGCCTTCGATGGTCGTGACGACCGCCTCCGTGCCGGGCTCGTAGGTCGCGGATTCGCGCCAGCTCTCGCCATTGTCGAGATCGACGTCGAACATATGGATCTTGTCATAGGAGGCGAGCGTGGCGCCGTCCGGACCGAACAGCAGCGCCCGGTTGGCGAGCTTGCCGTCGGCGCGCAGGATGGCGGTCGAGCCGATATGCAGGTGGACGCCAAGTTCGCGGGCCAGTCGGCGGGCGGTCCCGACGATGATGTCCTTGTCCTCTGAGGTGAAAGACGCGGCCTTCTTGTCACGCACCAGCGCTCCGGTCATTTCCGGTGTCTGGATGTAGCTCGCCCCCTGGCCGGCTGCCTCGCGCACCAGCCGCTCGAGCTCGATTGCGTTGCGCTCCGGCCTCTCCCCCGAACGCATCTGGATCGCGGCCGCCTTGAAAACACCCATCGTCATATCCTCAATTCGTCGAGCCATTGGCGAGCAACTTGTCCAGTCGGCCTTGCGCCTCCAGCTCGTGGAGGTCGTCGCAGCCGCCGACATGCGTGTCGCCGACGAAAATCTGCGGAAAGGTTGTGCGGCCATGGGCGCGCGAAATCATCTCCTGGCGCAGTTCCGGTGAAAACGACGCGTCATGCTCCGTATAGGCGATGCCCTTGCGCTCGAGCAGCCGCTTGGCGGCCGTGCAGTAGCCGCACATCATGCGTGTATAGATGGTGACGTCGACCATGACGAATTTCCACTGTTTGTTGCCGACTTATATAGTCGTGAACTCGTCGGCCCGAAAGTCCCCCGGCAGCACGCGTGCGAAGGTCAGCACGTCGACGGCGCCGGCCCCTGCTTTTTTCAGCGCCTTGCTGGCGGCGCGAACCGTGGCGCCCGTGGTGTAGACGTCGTCGATCAAAAGCACGCGGCGGCCGGCGATCTCGATTTCCGCTTCAGCAGGCACGCGAAAGGCGGCCCGCACATTCTCCTCGCGGTCCTTGCGCTCCAGCCCGACCTGCTGGCGCGTGAGCTTGACACGCCGCATGGCCGAGGGTGCGAAAGACAGGCCGCTGAGCTCGCAGACCGCCCTCGCCAATTCCGCTGACTGGTTGAACCGCCGCCTGAAGAAGCGACGCCAGTGCAGCGGGACCGGCACCACCACATCCGCCTCGGCAATGAGGTCGGCGCCGGCGCGCAGCATCCAACGCGCCATCCACGGCGCCAGGTCGGTGCGATCCTGGTATTTCAGCCCCTGCACCATCTGGCGGGCGACGCCGGAATAGGCGACGGCCGCCCGCGCCCGCTCGAAGGGCGGCGGATCGGCGATCGCCTCGGCCGACAGAAAGCCCTCACCCATATGGTGGGTGAACGGCGTGCCCATCACCGGGCACCAGGGCCGCTCCAGGAGGCGCAGTTTCGGCCAGCAGGCGCCGCACAGAACGCCGGGCCGCGAGACATGCCTGCGGCAGCCGGCGCAGACAGGCGGGAACAGGATGCGCGCCGGCCAGTTCGCCGCCGACCGTGCAAGGTTCCTGATGTCCAGAGGCTTGATCTTGGGCATGGGATCGGCCACGTGGTGGGTGCTGTGCGCCACTATATCAACTCCATCGGGGAATGGACAAACAAGGATCTGCCCGTTTGCTGCCGATAATGGACACCTCACTGTGGCTGGCGCACAAGCGGCGCGCGCTCGATCATCCGGTCGGCGGCGCGGATTTCCTGATGCGGCGCAGTGCCGACGACCTTGCCGACCGGCTGGGTGCCGTGGAGCGCAGGTTTAGCAGGGCAGCGGTGCTGTTTTGCCAGACGTCGGCCGCAGCCGACATCCTCGCCGCGAGCGGCAAGGTGGCGGACATCGTCCGTGTCGAGGCGGATGCGGCTTTCCTGGGCGATTCCGCCGGCATGGTCGCGCCGCTGGAAACCGTGCCCTTCGAGCCGCAAAGCCTCGACCTGGCGGTGTCGCTCCTGTCGCTGCAGGCCATGAACGACATTCCCGGCATGCTGGTGCAGATCCGCCGTGCGCTGCGTCCGGACGGGCTTTTCCTCGGCGCCTTCGCCGGCGCCGGCACGCTCGGCGAATTGCGTGAAAGCCTGCTGGCGGCCGAGACCGAGCTTCACGGCGGCGCCAGCCCGCGCGTCATTCCGTTCACCGACGTTCGCGACGCGGGAGCGCTGCTGCAGCGCGCCGGCCTCGCTCTGCCGGTCGCCGATGTCGAGACGGTGACGGTGCGCTATGACAGTCTTTTCAACCTGATGGCCGATTTGCGCGCCATGGGCGAAACCAGCGCGCTTGCCGATCGCAGCCGGCGGCCGGGCACACGCCAGCTGTTCGCCCGCGCCGCGCAAATCTACGCCGAGCGGTTTTCGGATCCCGACGGCCGCATCCGCGCAAGCTTTTCGATGGTCTGGATGTCCGGCTGGGCGCCCGATGCATCGCAGCAAAAGCCGCTCAAGCCGGGTTCGGCCAAGATCTCGCTGAAGACTGTGTTGGAGCAGCCCAAGGGGCAATGATAGTGTCCGCGGACGCGGACGCGGACAGCCAGATCAGGGGGCGAAAGCGTTGGCAAGCCTGCTGCCATTGTCGCTGAACAGCCAGGTGATCGCGTTGAAGACCTGGCTGATGCCGCCGACGATCGTCAGCGACAGTACGGCGACGATCAAGCCGTATTCGACGGCCGTGGCGCCCTTTTCATCGTTCAGGAAACGCAGCAGCACTGTTTTCATCACGTCGATCCCTCTTGCCGGAACCATACCGCCGACCTGTTAAGAAAGGTTAACGGCACAGGCTTAATAGGCGATGAAACCGCCGCCTCTGAAAATGTCTTGGACCCGGTCAGCAGTCGCCGCTGGTCCGGCCGTCGGATCGGATGATGCAGACCGAATCGGGCTGCGGCTGAAGCACGCTGCGGCGCACCGTATAGGTATCGCGACGAGTGATCGAACCAGTGGCAGTCATGTCGAGACCGCTGGCAAAATTCCGAGCCGATTGCGAGCGCGTCTGGCTCTCGAGGAAGGGCGTTGCGATCAGGGCCAGCGCCACCGCGGCCGACCCGAACAGCAGCGTGACGCGCAGCACGCCCATGCCCGCATCCGCGGCGCGAAAACTGCGGTCGGGCCGGATCGAATCCCAATCCCTGTCTAGGCTCATGCTGTCGCTCCCCAGAAAATCGCCGGCACGGCCGCGACGAGGCAGCCTTGCATCAATTTTTCATGATGAGATAAATCTTCCATTAATGCTGGCTTATGCGCCCCGCAGCTCCGCTCAGCCACAGGCCGCTAGCGGTTCTGTTCGCCTACAGGAGGTCGATCAGGAACGGGATCAGCGGAGCGTCGGCCGGCGGCATCGGGTAGTCGCGCATCTGCCTGGGCCGCACCCATTTCAGCGCCTGCCCCTCCTTCGGCTGGGCGATGCCGCGAAAGCGGCGGCAGATGAAAAGCGGCATCAAAAGATGGAAATCGTCGTAGCTATGGCTGGCGAAGGTGAGCGGTGCCAGGCACGGGATGTCGGTCTCGATCCCGATCTCCTCATAGAGTTCGCGGATAAGGCATTGCTCCGGCGTCTCGCCGGGCTCGACCTTGCCGCCGGGAAACTCCCAGAGCCCGGCAAGCTGCTTGCCCTCGGGCCGCTGCGCCAGGAGCACGCGCCCGTCGGCGTCGACCAGGGCGCAGGCGGCGACCAGGAGCAGGCGCTTGCCGGCGATCGTCACATCATTCATGCCCGATTTCACCCATGAACAGGCGGCCGGCGGTAGTGGTAGCGATAGACCTCGTCGAAGCCGAGCGAATGATAGAGCGCCAGCGCCGGCACATTGCCGGCCTCGACCTGCAGCCAGGCTTCCCGCGCGCCGCGCAGCCGCGCCCATTTCAGCGCCGACAGGATCAGGTTGCGGCCGTGGCCCTTGTTGCGTGCCGACTTGTCGGTGGCGACCTCGAACAGGCCGGCGAGATCGCCGTCATGGACGCAGATCAGCGTGGCCAGTGGTTCCGCTCCAGCCTCGAGCGCGAACAGCCCGGCCTCGGGCTGGATGGCGCCGATGATCTCCGACAGGCCTGGCCGCAGCGACGCGTCCGAGCCGCTGACCTTGAGCGATGCGCCGATGAAGCGGCTGATGTCCTTCAACGGGATCTGGTCCATGGCGGCATCGAGCTGGGCATCGGCCAGCGGCAGCCGCATCACCAGCGATTCGTCGAACCGACTCCAACCCTCGCGGTCGAGATGGCTGGCGAGATCCGGACCCGATAGCGGCGACATGCGGAAGGTCAGCGGCCTGCCATAGGCATCGAAACGGCGGCTGGCGCGGCCGATGCGGTCAGCGATGTGCTGGGTGTCGCCGGGATCGAGCGGATTGACCGAATTCAGCCGCTTGGCCGGATGTCCGGCCGTCAGCCGCACCACCCAGGTGCCGTCATAATGGACTGCCGCCGCGGGCCAGGCGCGGAACCCGGCCGCCTCATAGCGGCGCACTGTCGCCAGCATGCTGGCCGGATGTTTGGAAACCAAGTCCGTCAGCTCCGGTAGTCGCCATTGATGGCGACGTATTCCTTGGTGAGGTCACAGGTCCACACCGTCGCCTTGCCGCGGCCGATGCCGATATCGGCGCGGATGCGGATGTCGTCGCGCTTCATATACGCCGAGGTCGCTTCCTCCGAATAGGCCGGATCGCGCTCGCCCTCATGCGCCAGCCTGTTGTCGCCGAACCAGATCGACAGGCGGTCGCGGTCAGCCGGCTCGCCGGCCTTGCCGACGGCCATGACGACGCGGCCCCAATTGGCGTCCTCGCCGGCGACCGCCGTCTTGACCAGCGGCGAATTGGCGATCGAGAGCGCGATGCGCTTGGCCGAGCGCGCCGATTTCGCGCCGGTAACGGTGACTTCGACCTGCTTGCGGGCGCCCTCACCGTCGCGCACCACTTGCAGCGCCAGCGACTTCAGCACTTTGCCGAGCGCACGGCGGAACGCCCCCAGACGGGCATCCTTGGGATCGGTTATCTCCGGCGCGCCGCGTTTGACGGCCTTTCCGGTGGCGAAGAGCAGCAGCGTGTCGCTGGTCGAGGTGTCGCTGTCGACGGTCACCGCGTTGAAGGTCTTGGCCGTGCCGCGCGACAGCAGATCCTGCAGCACGGGGGCGGCGATCGGCGCATCGGTGGCGACGAAGGACAGCATCGTGGCCATGTCGGGTGCGATCATGCCGGCGCCCTTGGAAATACCGTTGATGGTGACATCGGTCTCGCCGAGCTTGACGGTCTGCGTCGCCACCTTCGGATAAGTGTCCGTGGTCATGATGGCTTTGGCCGCCTCGGTCCACAGGTCGGGCTTGCCGTTGCTGACCAGACCAGCCAGCAGATGGCTGAACTTGGTTGTGTCAAGCGGCTCGCCGATGACGCCGGTCGAGGCCAGGAACACCTCGCCTGGCGTGCAGCCGGCAGCCTTGGCTGCCGCTTCGCCCGTCAGCGCGGTGGAGTCCCGGCCCTTCTTGCCGGTGAAGGCATTGGCGTTGCCGGAATTGACGACGAGCACCCGGGCCTTGCCCGCGGCAAGGTTCTGCCGGCAGAAATCGACTGGCGCCGAGGGGCATTTCGACTTTGTGAACACGCCGGCGACCGCCGTGCCGGGCTCGAAGACCATGGTGAGCAGATCGGTGCGGTTCTTGTATTTTATCCCCGCTTCGGCGGTGGCGATGCGCACCCCCTCGATCTCAGGCATCTTGGGGTATTTCTTCGGCGCGAGCGGCGAAATCGTCGTGGACATGGGACCTCGGACGGGAAAAATCGGCGGAGAAACGTCGGTTTGCCCGATACGGCGCGCCCGCGCAAGGCGTTTTGGTGGCCGCGTGAGAACCGGAATTGGCCCTGACCGGTTCGCAGCCGGCTCCGTCGCAGTTCGTTGGCGCCGCCCCGCCCAAGTTGCGATCGTTGCGACTCGGTGCGGGCGCGCGGCCGGAGTTGGTCAGCACCATGGCGGCCTGCGCATCGTGCGGGAGACATGGCAGGCAAATGTCTCCTGCGTCAGCCGCCAAGAACGGGCCGTTTCGTTCCATCGTCGGATCACTTATATTGCCGGCCTAAACCGACGGCGAGGGCGACAGGATGGCCGAAGTGGTGGATACGGCGCGTAAATCCATCGGAGCGCGGCGCAATCCCGACAGCGCGGAAGCCATTCTCGATGCCGCCGAGGCAGTGTTGGTCGAGGCCGGCTATGCCGGCTTCTCGATCGAGGCCGTGGCGCGGCGGGCGCGTGCCGGCAAGCCGACCATCTATCGCTGGTGGCCGAGCAAGGCCTCGCTGCTGCTGGAGGTCTATCAGCGCCAGAAACGCGTCGATGTTCCCGATACGGGAAGACTGGAAGAGGATCTCGTCGGCTTCCTCAAGAACCTGTTCGCGCACTGGCGCGAGACGTCGTCGGGCAGCGTGTTCAGGTCGCTGATCGCCGAGGCGCAGTCGGACGAAACGGCGGCCGCGGCCCTTGCCGGCTATACCGGCGGGCGCCGGGCCCACACCGGCCAGATCATCGAGCGCGCCAGGGCAAGGGGCGAGGTCGCGGCCGATGTCGATCCGGCTGTGGCCGCCGACCTGGTGGCTTCCTATGCCTGGCGGCAGCTCCTGACCAACCGGCTCGACGAAGACGAGGCGACGATACGCAAGGTGGTCCGCTACCTCCTGCGAGGCATAGAAGGGCCCGACGGCTGAACTGACGTAAAAAGGGCGCGGCGCCCTTTGGCCGCCGCGCCCCTTTTTCGAAACCGTTCTGGTTTACTTGGCGCTTTCCAGCGTATCAACGGCCTTCTTCAAATTGGCGTCGGGAATTTCGACCTTGGCATCGGCGCGCAGCGACTTGACCAGCGCGAAATACTTGTCGCGGATGACCGCCTGCTTGGCCTGGTCCTTGACGTCGTCGAAGGCCGGCGGCTGCTTGGTGCGCTTGTCCTCGAGCTTGATCACATGCCAGCCGAACTGCGACTGCACCGGCTGCTCGGTGTATTTGCCGACCTCGAGCGCGAAAGCGGCCTTGTCGAATTCCGGCACCATCTGGCCAGGTCCGAACCAGCCGAGATCGCCGCCACTGGTCTTGCCGCTCGGATCCGAGGTGTGCTCGTTGGCGAGCTTCTGGAAATCGGCGCCGCCGTCGAGTTGCTTGATAATCGCCTCGGCCTCTTCCTTCGTCTTCACCAGGATGTGACGGGCATGCACCTCGTTGACCGGCGGCGTGTTGGCGATCTCCTGGTCGTAGCGGGCGCGGATCTCGGCGTCGGTGACCTTGTCGACGACGCCTTTCTCGACCATCTCGCCATGCAGCGCGCGCTGCTGCAGGAAGGCCATGCGGCGCTGGAAATCGGGATCCTTGTCGAGACCGGTCGAGACGGCCTGGGCGGCCATGACGCGGATCTCGATTGCGGCCGAAAGCGCCGCGGCGCGGCGTTGCTCGGCCGGGAGTTGCGCGAACTGCTGCGACAGCTCGCCTTCGGCAAGCACGAGATCTGCTTCGGTGAGGGGTTGGCCGTTGACGGTGGCAACCACTGTATTCGGATCGACCGGTGCCGCCGGTGCGGCCGGTGCCGCTGGTGGTGCCGGCTGGGCTGGTGCGGTTTCCTGCGCCATCAGCGGCGACAGGCAAAGAGCCGACAGGCCGACGGCCAGGCCGAGGCTGGCGAGCGACGCACGGCGGAACAACAGGGACATTAAGATGACTCCGATGAGGATGTGAAGGACAGGAGGCTTCCAGATCAGCCAGATTGTGGCCGAATTTGGCGCGACCGGCAGGGCCAGCGCGGCGTTGACATCAGTTGAGCCCCCTCTTATCTGTCCAACGACTTTGCGTCCAGAACCGTTTTCCGGGCGCTTTTTGCGTTGCCCGCATACAGGCGGCGCATTCACGTGGATTTGATGGGGCCGGCCGGCGCTCGTCTCAGTTTGAGAATTCTATCGAAAGGACCATTGGATGGTCAGTCTCGGCGGTCTCGCCCGTAAGGTTTTCGGCTCCTCCAACGACCGCAGGGTCAAGTCGACCCGGCCCCGTGTCGAGGCGATCAATGCCATGGAAAACGAGATGCGGGCGCTCTCCGATGCAGAGCTCGCCGGCCGCACGGAAAAGTTCCGCCAAGACATCGCCAACGGCGCCAGCCTCGAGGACCTGCTGATCCCGGCCTTCGCCACCGCCCGCGAGGCGGCGCGCCGCGTGCTCGGCATGCGCCCCTTCGACGTCCAGCTGATCGGCGGCATGGTGCTGCACAATGGCGGCATCGCCGAGATGCGCACCGGTGAGGGCAAGACGCTGGTCGCGACCTTGCCCGTCTATCTCAATGCACTGGCCGGCAATGGCGTCCACGTCGTCACCGTCAACGATTATCTCGCCACCCGCGACTCCGAATGGATGGGCCGCGTCTATAAGTTCCTCGGCCTCTCGGTCGGCGTCATCGTCCATGGCCTGTCCGACGAGGAGCGCCGCGTCGCCTACGCCGCCGACGTCACCTATGCCACCAACAACGAACTCGGCTTCGACTATCTGCGCGACAACATGAAGTACGAGCGCGCCCAGATGGTACAGCGTGGTCACAACTACGCGATCGTCGACGAAGTCGATTCCATCCTGGTCGATGAAGCGCGCACGCCGCTGATCATTTCCGGTCCGCTCGAGGACCGTTCGGAAATGTACAACACCATCGACACTTTCATCATCCAGCTGCAGCCGCAGGATTATGAGATCGACGAGAAGCAGAAGACCTCCATCTTCACCGAGGAAGGCACCGAGAAGCTCGAGAACCTGCTGCGCGACGCCGGCCTGCTCAAGGGCGAGTCGCTCTATGACGTCGAGAACGTCGCCATCGTCCATCACGTCAACAATGCGCTGAAGGCGCACCGCCTGTTCCAGCGCGACAAGGACTATATCGTGCGCAACGGCGAGATCGTCATCATCGACGAGTTCACCGGCCGCATGATGCCCGGCCGCCGCTATTCGGAAGGCCTGCACCAGGCGCTTGAAGCCAAGGAGCATGTGGCAATCCAGCCGGAGAACCAGACGCTCGCCTCCGTTACCTTCCAGAACTATTTCCGCCTCTACAAGAAGCTTTCCGGCATGACCGGCACCGCGCTGACCGAGGCCGAGGAATTCGGCAACATCTACGGCCTCGAAGTCACCGAGATCCCGACCAACCTGCCGGTCATCCGCAAGGATGA
This sequence comes from Mesorhizobium sp. B2-1-3, assembly GCF_006442495.1. Taxonomy (NCBI): domain Bacteria; kingdom Pseudomonadati; phylum Pseudomonadota; class Alphaproteobacteria; order Hyphomicrobiales; family Phyllobacteriaceae; genus Mesorhizobium; species Mesorhizobium sp. B2-1-3. Next base: position 108,820 of record NZ_VFWL01000018.1, on the reverse strand, counting down.
GGACGACGAGGTCTACCGGACGGTCGAGGAGAAATACAAGGCGATCGTCAAGGAGATCCGCGAAGCCAGCGCCAAGGGCCAGCCGACGCTGGTCGGCACCACCTCGATCGAGAAGTCCGAGCAACTGGCCGAGCGGCTGCGCAAGGAAGGTTTTAAGGATTTCGAGGTGCTGAACGCCCGCCATCACGAGCGCGAGGCGGCGATCGTCGCCCAGGCGGGCAAGCCCGGCGCCATCACCATCGCCACCAACATGGCCGGCCGCGGCACCGACATCAAGCTCGGCGGCAATGCCGAGATGCGCATCGCCGAGGAACTGGGCGACATGCCCGAAGGGCCCGAGCGCGAGGCGCGGGAAAAGGAAATCTATGCCGACGTCGAGCGCCTGAAGGAAAAGGCGCTGGCCGCCGGCGGCCTCTACGTGCTCGCCACCGAGCGCCATGAATCACGCCGCATCGACAACCAGCTTCGTGGCCGCTCCGGCCGCCAGGGCGACCCCGGCCGCTCGAAATTCTTCCTGTCGCTGCAGGACGATCTGATGCGCATCTTCGGCTCCGAGCGCATGGACGGCATGTTGCAGAAGCTCGGCCTCAAGGAAGACGAGGCCATCATCCATCCCTGGATCAACAAGGCGCTGGAAAAGGCGCAGAAGAAGGTCGAGGCGCGCAACTTCGACATCCGCAAGAATCTTCTGAAATATGACGACGTTTCCAACGACCAGCGCAAGGTCGTGTTCGAACAGCGCATCGAGCTGATGGACGGCGAAGGCCTGTCGGAGACCATTGCCGAGATGCGCGAAGGCGTTATCGACGAGATCGTCGCCAAGGCCATTCCCGAGAACGCCTATGCCGAGCAGTGGGATGTCGCCGGGTTGAAGGCCGAGGTCGCCGAGTTCCTCAATCTCGACCTGCCGATTGAGGAATGGGTCAAGGAAGAAGGCATCGCCGAGGACGACATTCGCGAGCGCATCACGCAAGCCGCCGACGCCGCCGCCAAGGAGCGCGCCGAGCGCTTCGGGCCCGAGGTGATGACCTATGTCGAGCGCTCCGTGGTGCTGCAGACGCTCGACCATCTGTGGCGCGAGCACATCGTCAATCTCGACCATCTGCGTTCGGTTGTCGGCTTCCGCGGCTACGCCCAGCGCGATCCTTTGCAGGAATACAAGAGCGAGGCGTTCGAGCTGTTCCAGGCGATGCTGGGCAATCTGCGCCAGGCCGTCACCGCGCAGCTGATGCGCGTCGAACTGGTCCGCCAGGCTGCCGAGGCCCCGCCGCCGGAAGCCCCCGACATGTTCGGCACGCATATTGACGGTACCACCGGCGAGAACGATTTCGAAGGCGGCGAAACCGCCCTTCTGGTGCGCCAGGAAAGCAACGCCATCGTCGCCCCCGAAGACCGCGACCCCAACAACCCCGCCACCTGGGGCAAGGTCGGCCGCAACGAAGCGTGCCCCTGCGGCTCCGGCAAGAAATACAAGCACTGCCACGGCGCTTTCGCGTAAGGAAAACCTGCAGGGCTCACATTCCCGGATTTCTGATCCGGGCGAGATTCCTACGTGCTCAGATCAGCCCGGAATCGCGCGCGGCGGCGGTCGCCTCGCCACGCGAAATGGCGTCCAGCTTGCCCAGCACCGCCGAGACATGATGATCGACGGTCTTCGGTGAGATGGTCAGGTGCTCGGCTATTCTCTTGTTGGAAAAACCGCGTTCGATCAGTTGCAGGACCTGCATCTGGCGCAGCGTCAGGCCAGCTTGATTGGCGCGCGTGCTCTGCCGCGGTCCCCTTGCAATGTTATTGACGCCATTCTGCCGCATGACGGCGCGGACGTGCTGGGCGACCGGCCGGGCACCGAGCCCCTCGAATATATCCAGGGCCAGGCGCAGGGCCGGCTCGTCGCCGCGCAGCAGGGCGAGCGCCTGCTCGAACGGAGCACCCAGCCGGGCCCACAGCGTCGCGGCACCGTGCCAATCGCCGGCGAGCAGCAGGCGATAGGGCTCCGCCATGCCGGTCGTATCGCCAGGGTCGCTTTCAGGCGACAAGAGCAGCCGCCAGACGGCCAGTTCGGCGAACATCGCCCTCGTCGGCGACAGGCTTTCTGCCAGCTCGATCAGGCGAAGCGCCTCACTGGCGTCGCCTTGCCCAAGCCATGCCAGTTCGGCCATCGACGCCGTGTAAGGCACCAGCCGCTGCAGCTCCATTCCCCTGTCCAGGAACCGCTTCATTTCCTCCAGCACCGGCCCAGCCGGATCGCCTCGCCTTATGCGCAGTTTCGCCAGCGCGACCAGGGATGGGTAACGCACCAGGGCTGTCGTTGCAGCATCGTCGATGACGTCGAGAGCCATGGCCGCCGCATCGTCCCAAAGGCCGCGTCGCAAAAGCAGCTGCGCCTGCACGCCCCGCATATAGTCGCGCCAGGTCGCGAGGTCGTTCTCAACGCAATAGGCAATGCCGCGGTCGAGAAAGGATTGCGCGCGCACAAGATCGAGCTGGTTCATTTCGGCGCAGGCGCAATTGGTGAAGCCGCGTGCCGCGTGCTCCTGGAAATTCTGCACGAGCGCGATTTCAAGGCTGCGGGCGAGGTGAAACCGGCCTTTGGCCAGGTCAAGCCACTGCTCGGCCGAGCCAAGATTGTTGAGCGCGTGGCAGATTATCTCCGGCTTGTTCAACCGTTCGGCCAGAGCGACTGCCTTGCCGCCAAGCAGCAGCGTCTCATCGAGCTTCTCGGCCAGCATCGCCAGCTGCGAGAGATTGGAATAGGCCATGGCAAGCTCCGGACTGGCAGGCGCCTGTTCCAGCAGTTCCACTGCCTGGGCCCCGAACAGGTCCGCCTGTTCGCGGTCACCCACCAGATAGGCGAAGCGCGACAGGCATCTGAGGCTGTCGCCCTCCCTGAGCGTGTCGCCCAGCGCCTGCTGTAGCCGGCGCGCCTGGCTCTGCGCCTCGATGGCCGCATCGATGCGGCCGATCAGATGGCATTCAAACGCATATCCTTCGTAAAGCCTCGCCCGGTCGCTCATCGGCAGGCTGTCGGCATGCCGCAAGGCGACCTCGTAGTAGCCGGCGGCATCGCGATGCGCGCCGACGCGGGAAGCCTCGCGCGCTGCGAGCGGGGCAAGCTCGCGCACCGCCTCAAGATTCTGGGCCTCCACCGCATGGTGCACAAGCCTTGCGGTAGCCACCTCGGCGTTTTCCTGCAGTGCGGAAAGCGCGCGTTGGTTGAATTCGCGCCGACGGCTCGAGGTCAGCGCCATCTCGATGGCGCGACGGGCGATCTCGTGCCGGAAGGCGTAGCCATCGCCGAGATCGTCGAGCAAGCCATTCGAGACACATTCCGCCAGCTGGCCGGCGCTGGCGACGCCACAGAGGCCGCGCAGCGCCCAGGCATCGGCGCGGCGTGGAAACACAGACACCGCGTCGAGCATCGAGCGCGCTCCCTGCGACAGGCGCTCGGCACGCGCCAGCACGGCGTCGCGGACGCTGGCCGGCGGGATCATCTCGCTTTCGGCAGCCAGCAATTCGGTGACGAAGAAGGCGTTGCCCGCGGTGGCGCGATAGATTGCGCTGCCGTCGCGGTTGGCTGCTTCGGCAAGCGACAACACCGCCGCCTCGCTGAGCAGTGGCACTTCGATGCGCTGGACGTTGCCGGCTGGAATTTCGCCGAGCACCCGGCGCGCACGCATCTGCCCTTCGCTGCGGTCGGTGCGTGCCGTGAACAGCACCAGCATATGCGTGTTGGTGATGCGCCGGCCCAGGAAACGGACGAAATCCAGGGTCGCGTCGTCGGCCCAGTGCATATCCTCGATGACCAGCAAACCCGGCCGAGACCTCGCCTCGAAAACCTCGAGAGCGTCTGAAAACAGGGGCAGCCGCTGACCTTGGCGGTCGTCGATTGCCCGGGGCAGTGCCCACTGCGCGTCCCGGGCCAGATCATAGAGCGGTCCAAGCGGATCGGGAATCGACAGGTCCTCGCAAGCGCTGCGGAATATGGAAACGTGCTGCCCGGCACGGGTTACGAACGCCTCGACGAGTGCCGTCTTGCCGGCGCCGGCCTCGCCCAGCAATGCCGCCACGCGGCCGCGACCGCGCGCGGCCTCCGCGAGCAGTTCCTCCAACTGATCGAGTTGTGCCTGCCGTTCCAGAAGCATCGTCACTGGCCCATAAGTATCGTCGTCCCTCGACCCTTCTCCAAAATACCCCCGCTTCGGTATCCGTAGTGTGGCTCCCAGACCAAACGTCGAAAACATAGGGAATCGTCCCGCGCAATATGGGGAAAGGCTCCGATGTGCGCTTTCGACGATCGTGATTTTTCTCCAACCGCGCTCATTTCGAGCGTGAATCAGTCACAAAAGGAAGCCACTCCATGCCTCGCTATCTGATCGAACGGACATTCCCCGACGGGCTCAACGTGCCGACGAACGACGTCGGCGCGACGGCGCTCGGCGGCATCATCATGCGCAACGCCGAGAAGGGGGTCACCTGGCTGCACTCCTTCGTGTCGCCCGACAGGAACAAGAGTTTCTGCATCTACGACGCCCCCTCGCCGGAGGCGATCCGCAGCACGGCGCAGAAGAATTCGCTACCGGTGGACAAGATCACGGAGGTGAGGGTCCTGGACCCTTACTTTTATCGCTGACCCTATGGACCAAGGATGGAACAATGAGCGTGAGATCGTCCTGGGCAGCGATGGGTGTCGGCTTTCCGTGCTGTTTCCTCCCGAAACGGCAGCCGCCGTCGCGGCGTTCGACCATGCACCCTCCCGGCGTGGTCTCGCATCGCGGATTGTCTCCGCGCTGCTCGCGCCATTGCGAAGCCGGCGCAGGCGCCTGCCACCGCAAGACGATTATTTAAGGCGGGACGTCGGCCTGCCGGAGCACGAGATGCGGCGGGACTACTGGGAATATTGGTGGTGGCATCAATGAGACCGCCGCCCGGCTAGAGAGGAACGGATCGGACCCGTCCCGCAACTGACGATCCAACGCGCAGGCATGGCAGCAGGGCCTTACAGGCCGGTCCTGCCGCCTGCGCGTCACCAACAACCAATGGAGAATAAAATGAACGTCAATTTCTGGCGCCTTGCCGCGCTGTCCATCATGGCGATCACCGCCACTGCCGCATCTGCGGAGAGTGGCAATCGGCTGGCCGCCGAGGTGCGGGCGGCCAACGGCCGCTTCGTGAATGTCGCGGCGGCCACCGCCGAGGGCTATGCGCCGATTCCCTGCGCCAGCGGCATCACCGGCGGCGCGATGGGCATTCACTACGTCAACGGCGCCTATCTCAAGGATGATGCCGTCGACCTCGCCAAGCCGGAGGCCGTGATGTACGAGCCGATGGCCGATGGCAAGCTGAAGCTGGTGGCCGTCGAATATATCACCGCGAAGGGTCCCGCGTCGCTCGAAGGCCAGCTGTTCAACTTCGACAGCGCCCCCAACCGCTATGGCCTCGGCCCCTTCTACGAACTTCATGTCTGGGCCTGGAAGCAGAACCCGACCGGCGCCTTCGCCGACATGAACCCGAATGTCTCATGCGACGCCATGAAAAAGGCCGACTGACGGCACCGCCTGCCGGAACAGTGCCGGCAGGCCTTTTACGCGTCGCGAGGAGAAACCATGCCCGAGATAGCTATCTTCCTGGCAAGGCTGCGCGCCCCACCATGGCGGCCGATGGCCATCCTCGCTTGGCTGGCGCGCGGACAGCGCCTCCGACATGAGCGGCGTCACCTGGAGGCGATGCCCGATTTCATGCTGAAAGACATCGGCATCAGCCGTTCCGAGATCGACTATGTCGCAACTCACGGCGAAGCGCGCCGCTCTTAGGCTTGGCTGGGAGTTGGAACGACAGAGCGCCTGTCTCCTGCTTGCGGCATGGAACCCACACCGGTCGTCCTCGCTGGCCTCTCTGCCATTGTGCATGCCTCTTCCACCCACCCTTTCTTAAGGTGTCTCCGCTACACCAAAGCCTGGAAAGAAGCGGAAAACGGAGAACAATCGGGGTGCGCTTTTCCGCGGCCACGACAGCCGGGCGGTTCTTGCCGCAGCGTTTGGCGCTGCGCGTGGAGCCGTTGCTTGGCCGCGTCGACGCCGTGCTGTTCACCGCCGACGAGCGCGGCGAGGCCGGCCGCATGTCGGTCATTGCCTTTTCCATCCGCATCGTCAGCGCCGTCATCGCCTTCGTCAGCCAGGTGTTGATGGCACGCTGGATGGGCTCGTTCGAATACGGCATCTTCGTCCTTGTCTGGGTGACCATGGTCATCGTCGGCAATCTCGCCTGCCTCGGCTTCCACACCTCGGTTATCCGCTTCATTCCCGAATACCGCGAGCGCGGCCTCATCGACGAGTTGCGCGGTATCGTCGTGGCCAGCCGCCTGTTCGTCCTGATCGCTTCGACGGTCATCGCCGGGCTCGGCGCACTCGGCGTGTGGCTCGCTTCGTCATGGACTAAAAACTACTATGTCCTGCCGTTCATCCTCGGCGTCATCTGCCTGCCGATGATAGCGCTGTCGGACCTGCTGCAAGGCCAGGCCAGGGCGAACAGCTGGGCGCTGTTCGCCCTGGCGCCGACCTATCTGATACGGCCCGTGCTGATCCTGCTGTTCATGGCGCTGATGCTTTTCGCCGGCTACGCGCCCGAGGCGAAGACCGCGATCTTCGCCTCGATCGCCGCCACTTACGTCACCACGCTCGCCCAGCTTATCGGCGTCACCCGGCGCATGGAAAAGCAGATTCCGGCCGGGCCGCTGAAGGTGCATTTCGCACAATGGTTCATTGTCTCGCTGCCGATCTTCCTGGTCGAAAGCTTCTTTTTCCTGCTCACCAATGCCGACGTGCTGATGGTCGGCGCCTATATGGACCCCAACGACGTCGCCGTCTATTTCGCCACGGTCAAGACACTGGCGCTGGTGCATTTCGTCTACTTCGCCGTCAAGGCAGGCGTCGCTCAGCGCTATGCCCAGTTCACCCATGGCGAGCCGGAAAAGCTCGCCGCCTTCGCCCGCGAGACGGTGTCGTGGACCTTCTGGCCATCGCTCGCCATGGCGCTGCTGGTGCTGGCGCTTGGCAAACCGATGCTGATGCTGTTCGGTCCCGAATTCACATCGGGTTATCCGCTTCTGTTCCTGCTCGTCTTCGGCGTCGTGGCGCGCGCCGCCGTGGGCCCGTGCGAAAGCCTGCTCACCATGAGCGGCAACCAGAATGTCTGCGCCGCCGTCTATGCCATGACGCTGGCCTTCAACATTGGCCTGAACGTGGTGCTGATCCCGCTCTTCGGCCTGTGGGGCGCCGCAATGGCCACCGCCTTCGCCATGATCTTCGAGGCCGGCGCGCTGTCCTTCACGGTCTGGCGCAAGCTCGGCATCGTCATGACGATCTTCGTGCCAGCCAAAGGAGCCGCGTGATGGCCGCCATCCCCTTGCTCGAGGAAACCAGCGGCGGCCCCGCCGGCGCCATGGTGTCCGGCCTTGCCGGACTGGGGCGCGACACCGACCCGGCCCATATCGAGATCCTCGCCAACAACCGGCCCGAGCGGAAACTGGCCATCTATCCGGCGTCGGCCGGGTTCGACCTCGTCGAGGAGCTGGATTATCTGTGCGCCCGCACCATCGAGCCCAACGTCTTCTTCAACCCGCGTTTCCTCGCGCCCGCAATGCCCCGGCTGGAAGACCGCGAGGTGCGTCTGGCCGTCATCCGTGACGGCGATGAATACCGCAACCGGCTACGCCTTCTGGTGCCGTTCTCGGTGGAGCGGCCGGTGGTGCCGCTCGGGGTTCCGGTCATGCGCACATGGTCGAGCCCGTTCGGCCCGCTCGGCACCCCGCTGGTCGACCGCGACGATCCGGTCGGTGTCCTCGAGGATTTCTTCTCCATGCTGTCGCGCCCGCATCTGAAGCTGCCGAAAGTGTTCGTCCTGCCCGACATCAGGCTCGACGGCGCGGTGGCGAGCCTGGTTGCCACCGTGGCCGAAACGCGTGGCCTGATGTTGGTCACCACCGGTCACGCCCAGCGTCCGCTGCTCGAGAGCGAACGCGACGCCGAGGACTATCTGAAGGCTTCGCTGCGCGCGCACCATTACCGCGAGTTCCGCCGCCTCAAGCGGCGGCTGGGCGACCTCGGCAAGCTTGAACATGTCGTGGCGCGCGGCCCCGACGAGATCCGTCACGCCATCGAGAGCTTCCTGACGCTGGAGGCGGCCGGCTGGAAGGGCCGCGAGCGCACGGCCATGGCGATCGACCGCTACCGCGCCGCCTTCGCCCGCGAGGCCGTGCACAGGCTGGCCGAGCAGGACCTGTGCCGCATCCATTCGCTGACGCTCGACGGCCGCACCATTGCGTGCCTGATCGTCTTCGTCGAAGCCGGCGTTGCCTACACCTGGAAGACGGCCTACGACGAAACTCTGGCCGGCTATTCGCCAGGCACGCTGCTGATGATCGAGGTGACCAGGCAGCATCTCGACGACCCCAACATCATGATGACCGATTCCTGTGCCGTGCCCGACCATCCGGTGATGAGCAGGCTGTGGACCGAGCGCAAGCCGATGGGCACGCTGGTGATCGGCCTGACGCCGGACGCCGACCGTCTCGCCCGCCAGGCGGCCTCGCAACTGCATCTCTACCGGGAGACCCGCAACATGGCCCGCCTGCTGCGCAACCGGATGAAGAGCCTGCTCAAGAGACGATAGACGCGCTCGCATCTTCTGGATCGCGTGGATGCTTGCTTCAAGCCTGAGCATTTGGTTGCTTCATGGGATAAACAGTCACTGTATTGATAGCGTTTATTCGCCAGCGCCTGCTTGAGCAACAGTCACAATCTTTCAACAAAGCGCGACAAAGGTGATGCGATTTTGGGTATAATTCATGTCGCTTGCCGGCGGCGCATCCGTTTTTCTTCAGCGCTTTTCCTCGTGGCGGACATCAGAATTAGCTAATTCATTCGAACATATAAAGGACATTCACGGAACTTAAGTGGTAACATAAGACCTTTGGGACCAGACCCTGGGACTTTGGTCCGCCTTCACGAAATCCGGCAGCGAGCATGAGGCTAATCTTCATTGCTCTTCAGGAACTTGAAACGGCCGACCAGATCTAACTTGAGCCACTCGTCCTCATTCTTCCCCGTCGCTTTCGGCGGTGGCGCGCGGATTGCGAGGAACAGGCGCTGAACGCGAGAAATCCACCTGCCGGAACCAGCGGGTGAGCCGCCATGGGAAAGCTGCCGGCGCCAGAATCCTGGACGCGTAGAAGCCCGCCACGGAGCCCTACGGGGACGGTCTTGGGCGAGCGAGCGCCATGTCGAAAGTGTCCGGCAGGTGAGGATGCGCGCCGGTCCGTCTCACCGAAGCCGTGGTCATCGCGTCGACCGGGAGAATAATCGACATGCGAGCATAGTGGTCCGGCCACAGCGGCTTTCCAAACAGGAAGAACACGATCGCGAGAAAACAAATCAGCAGCAGGACGGCGAAGGTGTTCGCGATGATCTCGCCAAGCTGCATGTCTTTCTCCCCGAAGTCGGACACCCGCCGCTCGCAGCAACGGCGGGCGTCCAGGGACCGTCGATGAAGGGACTTTACTCGACGGCTTCCACGCCAATGAGGAACGGCGGCTTATGTTCAGGGTTTAGGACCAATGCGTCGATGCTTCGGGCTTCAGTCCCAATTGCGGGTCCGAGGAGAAGGAGACAGTCTGCCTTTCGCACCGGCTAAGCCCTCCACCAAGGTACCTGACAGCCGGGAGCACAGCCCGGCCTGCTCGCCAAGTGCCGAACCTACCGCCAAAAGCAGGCCGGGCTCCTTCTGTCGATAGTCAAGATCGTCGCCCAACGGGGAAAATGACCAGCTACAAGGTGGAGGAAATCCTGGGCGAGAGAATTATCGGCACGCACGAGGTGGCGGCTTCAAGTCCCGCAGGGGCTGCCAGACGGGCAACCGGTCATCCGATGCAACCCCGCATTCCAGGCGCGCTGTTCGTTCGGGTCACCAGAGAGGACGGCACGGTCGCCGAATTCAGCTTCGCGGGATTTCCTTGTTGAACCCGGATGCCGTCGGATAGGACGGCACGAGTGGCGTTTCTTGCGACTATGGCCGGTGTCTACGCCGACCCATTGGCGCGGTTCGGCATTGAAGGAACCCGCTCGCTCTGACCCTTTGTATTCACGTGAATTCCGAAGCTCGTCGATGAATCGTTTCGACGCGACTTGCACCAGAATTGCGTTAGCGTCCCAGCGGCTGTCTGGATGCCGAAACCAATTCGTCCTCATCCCTGATCCCGGCCATGTAATTCGCGATTATGCGGGATGAAATCGCTTCACGTTGCTGGGCCGATCGGGCGTCGAGCTTCAGCCTGTCGAACACGCGGCCAAGCAGGGCCACTTCGGAGGAATCGAAGACGCCAGCCTCCTGAGCTTTCTGACGAATCGGCATGAGTTCCTCCCTTTCAGATAAATAAGCAACAACTGATGCAAGGGGCAATCTCAAGCCCTGATATATCCACACCGAGGAACGGTCAGGCGGCCAACATAGGTCCTGAAGCGTGAAAGCGGCTACCGCATTGGACAGGCCGAAGATGCAGTCCTGCACCCGGCGAGCCGCTCCCGGATGTCGCTCTTGCGATATCGGCTTTAAACGGCGCACGACAAACTCGAACACCATATCCGCATTTGCCGAAACGCCGATCGGGAATTAGCGGCAGACGCATCGAAGCGGCGACTGAAATGGTGCCCCTAGCCGGGGCTGTTTGACTAAATCGAACCGGGCATTTTGGCGCAGACTTTAGTCAAAAATTCAACAACTTAGGGGAAGTCGCCCCGAGGGGTTGCTAAGTTGCGTCGTACCTCAATGGGTAGCTGTCGTCGTACCTCTCGTCAAGCCTTCGCGGTCCAAGACGTGGACGACAAACCTTGTCCCGACCAGTCGCGGAATGTTTCCCAACGGCCTTTCCGCATCATGATCCCCACAAACAGGCTGTAGCGGCTCAGTTCCAATTCAAGGCGTTTGGTATTGATGTGCATTCGGTCCGTTCCCTCTCGCTTTCCCCGGCCCATGCCGTGGCGGCGGCAGGGTTAGCGTGACCCGGTCTGTCAGATCAAATCAGTTATTTTCATCCCACCAGTGGAGCGATTTCGGACCGCGAAAGCCCGCCCCCGACACACCTCTTGGGGCGATGCATCGGGGGCAGAAAGGTCGTTATTCGTCTCCTTCGTTGTTGAGCGCAGCTCTGATCCGCTGGGCATGTTCTGCGATGGCCTTCCAATCACCCTTAACGACCAGCGAGCGGATCGCCGGAAGGTCGGCCTCGTCACAGCAATCGAGGTAGTCGTTGAGGGTGAGCCCGACAGGGGCCAAGCATTCGCTCGTCATGCGGTTCTCGAATGCCTTCACGGTCGCGTCGAGGGTCTGCTGATCAACCCCTACGACGTTGGCGTCGAGTGTCCCATCAAGGGTGAACTTGGCCACTATCAGTTCAGCCGTGTCACGATCCACTGTCTCGTTGAACGCCGTGATCGCCCTATCCGCAATCGCCTCGATCTCGGCAGGGTCGGCGGTGTCGAGGTCTATCACCTCGTCCTTGTCAGCCTCGTCGGTGTCGCTGTCCGCAGTCGGAACCGGAGCGGCGTTATCCGCCCCGGCTGTCTTGTCCGCTACGGCGCTCAGAAAGACGGAGGTGCCCTGAACCCCCGCTGAGCCAAGCCCTCAGCCACCGCTGCGTTGAACTCGGCTTTGCTGATCTGCCCAAGCTCCGCCATGTCCTTGGCTTGGCTGTAGCTCACCTCATAGTTGGAAAGCGACGGTATGCGTACCTTCGTGCTTTCGATGGCCTCCTTCGTCACCAAGGCCCCGACGTCCTGACTGCGGACCGCCGCGTTGGTCTGCACGCCAAGGCGCTGCGCAGCGATCTGCTGGTTGAACTTGGACATCGAGAGTTCGACAGCGCGGTCAATCTCTTCCTTCTTGGCCCGCTCTGAGGCCTCGGCAGCCGTAGCGTGCTGCTTCGCCTTGTCCGCTTCTGCCTGTGCTTCTTGAGCCCGGAACATGGCCTGCGCCACGGTCGTGTTATCGGTCTGGTATTTGTTCGGGTTGTCGTCATACATGTTGTTCGTTCCTTCAATTGGTCGTGCTTGTCCGCCCCGGTGCGTCATTGCTCTGGGTGCGGGTAGGGCTTGGCGGCCCTCACATTTTGCATGGAGGTGTTGGTGTCAGGCTCTGCGGGTGAACCCGTAGGTGTCGTCACAGAGCCCCCAAGGACGCGCGCTAGGTGCGGCTGTAGTTGGCGACCCCGGAAGCTCGCCGCTGCCTCCGGTGGCCTCTCTGCGTGGCACTGTGGGCCGCGTCGTGACCTCGGCAATACGCCTCGCGACTGTCACCGCGTCCAAAGCCGGATAGCCATAAACCTCGAAGCACCGCTCGGCTGCCGTGTTGAAGCTCTGGGTCCATTCGATGCCAATTCCCGGCAATCGCCGGTCAAGCTGTGAGACGCTCCCCCAGTCGTCGGCTTTGATCCACTCGACCAAGGCAAGGGCTGCCTCCCTCGTCGGATACGTGGCAACCCAGTCCCGGCGCTTGATCTGATCCGGGGTCATGCCCGGTCACCCTTGGCGGTCATCCGACCCATGCGGTAGAGATACGCAATCGGCGATCCTTCGGGGTTCTCGATCTCGTCCACCGCGAACGGGTCGAGGGTGCCCATGGCAACCAGCCGGTCAATCGTCTGGTGGTATTGCTTGACGTCGGTCGGGCTCATCGCCCGCCACTCATCCTTGCTCGGCTGGACCACGATGCCCCGCGCTATCATTCGTCTCAATTTCCTTCGCTCCTGTGCTGCTTTCAGTGATTTCGTTCGGCGCATCTTGGCGCGCTGTGAGAGGGCCTCGTCGGGGATCACCCGCTGGCCCGGTAGGTGGTCGAGGGTCAGCCTTTCCCGCCCTCCTCGCTCGGCCCTGTCGTCGTGATCGAGCTTGTGCCGCTTGCCGCGCTTGTCCGCGTCCTGGCGCACCTTGGCCCCGGCAATCTTGCCTTCGACCATCGCGTGCCAATCCGCCTTGGTGTAGCTCTCGCCCTCGGTCGAGGTCATGACCAAGAACAGCACTTCCCGATCGGTCAGCCCTGCGGGGTCGTCATGCGCCTGCATGATCTGGAACGCGGTCGGGCAATAGACGCACGAGCCAGTCTCGCTGACCATGCCCTGCCATGGATAGGTTGGCCGGTGTTCGGTCACGGGCGTGCCGTCTAGGTGCCGGTCGAGGTATTGCGCCATGAACATCGTGACGGCCTCATGGGTAACGTAGCGGTCAACGTGGTCGTTAGGGTCCCATCCGGGCCCCCTCAGCGTGACCAGCGCTTTCTCATCTGGGCTCATCGTCTCCTTTCGGGCCTTGATGTGGAAAGAGCGCCCCGGTCTGGAACGCTCTGCCTCCCTAAAGTAGGGAGCGTAGTGATTAGGGATGTGGGGGCCTCAGAACTCGTCGTTCTCGACCTCAATGGCCCTTCTGTCGTCCTCGCCTAGATGCTCCCTAAGGAACCCGTAGACCTCCGGGAGCTTCCGCCCAAAGTAGCTCGCCAGTGCCATGGCGGCGATCTCGGGATTGAGTGCCAGCTTGGTTGAGAACTTCTTGGTCAACTCGTCGGCGTATCGGTCAGCAACCTGTTGCATCCATTGGTCCCTTTCGTCGTCATCTCCGCTGTTGACGTATTCCTTGCCGTTGGCTGCAAGGCGAGCCCGGAACCACGACACATGGTCCCCCGCCTGTTCGCCTAAGGTCCGCTTAGCGCGCCGCATGATGGTCACCTGAGCCGCCGAAATACCGGACGCTCTCGCCACCTTCGCGATACTATGCCTGTCAATGAGAACCAGCCGCCAAGCGAAGTTCTGCCGGTCGGTGTTGTCCATCGGCAGCTTGGCCTTAGAGTTGGCCTCACCAGCCAACAAGACGGCCTCCTCAGGTGTCCCCTCGAAGTACCTGACGGGCACCGGAGTGGCCCACTTGGCTGCCCTGTATGCCTCGATCCGGTGATGTCCATCGATCAGAATGGTCCTGTTCCCGACCATCATGACGGTCACCGGGTCGAGCGGTCCAACTGCCTTGATCGCCTTGATCAGGTCCGACACGTGCCGTTCGCTGATCCCGCCCCTTGGCTGGAACAACTCGGGCACCGTTTCGATGTCCTGAAGGCGTAACTCACGGGGACCTTGGGCTGGCCCTATGAATTGGCTCATCAATTCCTGGAGGTGATCTCCAGCGTTCATTCTTGCTCCTTCTGTTGTGCTCTTCAGGACAAACCTGTCCACCGTGAAATGCACGGATAGGCAGACACGCGTCAGAACATTCCGCGATGCCTGCGAAGCCTCCGCGCCTCACCAAGACCGACCGCCCGGAGACACCTTTAAGCGCCCCCGGAAGGAGCAACAGGGGTGCCTGTCGGGTCTGCAACAGGATGGTCGATCTTGGAGAAGAGCGAGGGCTCGGCCCGATGGCCTTGCGTTGCGTAGACCTAGTGGAGGCCCGATGGGGCAGGGCCGTTGCGTAGAGCTAGTGGGCAACCTATTCGCCCCAGTAGTGCTATTGGGTGGGGCTATCGCCCTGCGTAGGTGCCAGTGGGGGTCCTATTCGCCTTCGTAGGTGCCAGTGGTCACCTTATTCAGCGGTCTCTAATGTAGTGGAAGGGGTAATGGCATTCCCGCCGCTGTGAGGACCTTCTGCACCGCTGAGGGTGAACACCCGGCCTCCTTAGCAATCTGCCTCACAGACCGTCCCTCTGCCTTCAGGGCCTTGATCAGCTCATGGTCGAGCGTAACGGGCCTGCCGGTCTTCCACGGCTCACCCTTGGCCTCGGCTTGAGCCTTCGCCTTGGCGATGCCTTCCATCTGCCGCTCTTTGCGAAGCGCCGTCTCAAACTCGGCAATGCTGGCGAGGATGCCAAACACCAGCTTCCCCGTCCGCGTGGTCGTATCGAGCGAGGCGTCGTCCAGCACCCTGAACCCAACGCCCTTCTTGTCGAGCGTCTTGACGATTTGGTGAAGGTGCGCCGCTGATCTCGCCAGACGGTCCACCTTGGTCACCACGAACACGTCACCCTCGCGGGCGAACTCCAGCGCCTTCTCAAGCTCGGGTCGCGTCTCGTCCAATCCCGACCGCTTCTCGCTAAAGACCTTCTCGGCTCCGGCAGCCGTCAGCTTCTCAAGCTGGGTGTCGAGGTCTTGGCCAGTGGTCGAGACGCGAGCGTAGCCGATGATCACGGTGTTCACTATCCTCTTAGGCAGTTGGTGAACGATACTTAGTAGACGATTAGTGCACATGTCAAGCGGCATGTTCACGAACGTATAGGTTTGTGTACGGCACGTTCTAAGTCGTGGCAGCCGCGCGGAGCTAGAGACCGATCAGGGGCGATGGAAGGGCACCTTTAGAGCGAGACCTAGGCGGACATGATGCCGGCGCGCAGTGTCGTCCCTCACGATCATGCGAG
Organism: Mesorhizobium sp. B2-1-3; assembly: GCF_006442495.1. NCBI lineage: Bacteria > Pseudomonadati > Pseudomonadota > Alphaproteobacteria > Hyphomicrobiales > Phyllobacteriaceae > Mesorhizobium > Mesorhizobium sp. B2-1-3. The sequence continues at coordinate 93,379 of NZ_VFWL01000018.1, read as the reverse complement.
CTTCGGTAAGAGCGGCGCGCGCTCGAACCATGTTCACGCGGGTTTCCCTAAGGGTGCCGCGAAGTACGCCAGCTAGGACAGTGTGGAGGCATGGGTCATCAATCATGGATCACCCTACACGGTTTGTCAGACAAACGTGGAGAATGTGTGGGGTTGGTGCGCCATGACGTGGCGCGTGGTGAGTGAAGAGGGGTACGGGGGGTCGGCGCGCGTGCCAGTTATCCGATCACCCGCTCACATTTTTGTTCCAAACATTCCCAGGGGATTGTGATCATCCCTGCTTGCAGTCTTCTGTGTTAACAAAGACAACTGTGCAAAACAGGATGGGACGGAGGGATGAATGGTTGACATTGTTTACACGACAGTACCGGGAAAAATCAAAACCCTTCTGATGAAAATCAGAGGAACAGGCATTCCATCAAAGGTTACTGTAAACTGGCTGAAGGGAATTGGGTTCACTTCCAGCAATGATGGAACGCTGGTCCCCGTCTTACGCGTAGCCGGTATGATCGACGGCCAAAGCGTCCCTACTCCCAGATGGTCCGAGTACCGAACATCTAAGCATCGCGCCGTCTTGGGCGAAGGAATTAAGTCGGGCTATTCCGAACTATTTGCCGTCTACCCGGATGCCAACAAAAGAAGCAATGCGGAACTGGAAAATGTCTTCGCCTCGCGTTCGTCGGTGGGAAAGCAGGCAATCTCCAAGACCGTAAGCACGTTCAAAACGCTCGTTGAGGAGGCCGATTTTGACGACGCGGCTGAGCCTCAAGACCCCCCCGGCCATGATACACCGGCAAAGCGCCAGCCTGCTTCTGCCGCCCCGGCGCAACCTCAGCGGCCCAACCCGGCTTCACCCTCCCTTCACATCGACATTCAGGTCCACATCTCATCCGATGCCTCCCTCGAACAGATCGACAAGGTCTTTTCGAGTATGGCGAAGCACCTATACGGAACTAGCTCTTAATGGCTGCCGACGTCACCAATTCGATCCGGCTTGCGAAGGGCATTAAAACCGAGATTGACGCTGTTTTGGGACCGCCCGAGACCGGGCTCCCGTCAGAACGCCAGCTTGTCGTGCCGATGTCACTTGTCAGGGGCACTCGGGGCTACATCGAGAAGGTGGCGAACCAGATCAACGGCACTTACGAGCATGGTTGGTACGACGCGAGCGCGGTAATGATTAGGCGGCTAATTGAGACCCTGATTATCGAAGCGTTCGAGGCACACCAAATCGCTGATCGGATCAAGGGACCATCCGGGGATTTCCTGTTTCTTCGTGACATGATCGAGCAGACGTTGAAGGAGCAGACGTGGAACCTCGGACGAAACTGCAAAGCAGCACTGCCGCGTCTCAAGGACGTCGGTGACAAGTCCGCTCATAGTCGCAGGTTCATCGCTCAGGCTTCGGACGTGCAACAGTTGCTGCCTGAAATTCGAGTTGTGGTGCAAGAGCTTCTATTCCTTGCCGCGCTCTCGAAATAGCGCTCCTCGCGGGCATCCAAAGCGTCAGCCTTCTTTGAGCTCTGAGGCGGGCGGCGTGATGGCTTCAAAGGCTTTCCTGACCGCCCTCGTAGCAACCTCAAGCCGCGCCTCGGGGCCACCATAACGTTTCCCCTCCCCGCCCAGCGTGTGACCAAGAACAAGGTTCCGGTCTGCTTCCTCGACCCCAGCCGTCTTGAGCTTGTCGGCCATGTTGTGGCGCAACGAATGCACCCTCGCCAGCCTGTCGTGCGTGATCTCTCTAACGTGCTTCATGAGCGCCGCCGAAGCAGCCGTGTTGCCACCCTCCACGCCATAGCGCGGGAACAGCATGTCGCTATCACGTACCAGCTTGAGCGCAGCCCGTGCCGCGTCGAGCGCGTCACCCACAAGCGGCACCCTCCGGATTGATGCCACAGTCTTGAGCCCACGCCGATCATGCGGCTTGACGTCGAGATAGCGCATGTCGCCATCCGACACGACGTCAACAACCCGCAGTCCGGTCACCTCAGCAAGGCGGCACCCGGTGCCCTCCAACATCCGCCAGATAAGGATAAGGTCGGGTTGTCTGGATAATCGCTCAATCCTGTCACGGATTGCCGTCGCTTCCTCGACCGTCAGTGGCCTGCCCTCCTCCTCTACCGTGGGTCCGCCCCAGCGTCCGCCCGCAAGGATAGGCAGCCCCGTGAAATGGTTCTTGAGCCCGTGAAGATCGGGAAACTCGGCAATGGCGTGGTTGATGATTGAACGAATGTCGTTGAGATAGCGATCCACGGTCGCGGCTGAGACCTTGCCTTTAAGATAGGTTTGCACCTTGCGGGCCTCTTCCCGCGTGATGCTTGTCACCGTGGCAATCCGGCCCAGCGCCTCGACGATGGCGTCCGCCGCCCTGTCGGCGCGCTGCTCATCCTTCTTCCGCTCTAATTCGCCCGGCTGCCTCAGCGCAAAACGGTTCTCTAGGTAACGCTTCTTGGCGTCCATGATGGTCACTGGAGGGGCCTTGGGGTCTGTCGTCATCAGCACCCGCAGCAATGCCGCGTCAGCCTTCGTCACCCCTACCGGCTCGTCTGGCTCATCAACGCCGGTCGCATAGGCTCCGCCCGCTGCCCGGTAACCGGGGCGATACTTCTCAGCGATGCCGTCAGCAATCAGGTGCCGCGCCTCGTCGTCGCCCTCCTCGCTGTCGTCGTTTTCATGACGATACGGGTTGATGCCGAGGTCCCGTGCCCGATCAATCGCGTCGTTGAATAGCTCTCGCGCCGTCTTCACCGGCTGGGCCTTGGGGGGCTTGGCCTTGCCGTTCACCACATCCCACGCTTCGGCCAGCGCCTTCTCAACTTCCTTGTCGACCTTTCCGTAAGCCTTCGTGGCGGCGACAAGCGTCTTGCCCAGCGGCACGACCAACTCGCCCTTGCCGAGATGCTCCTTGAGCGCCCCAGGCACCGGGCGGCGGTATCGGTATGAGAGCGTCCCGCGCTTCTTGCCCTGTCGCTCCTGCAGATACTTCATCGTCACGTTGACCATAACCGTCCCTCTTTCGGTACCAAATGTTGTACCTCAGGGGACTTCTAAGCCCTTGATGCTGTTGAATTTCCTGGCCCGAAGAAGGTCCAGTGGTGCCCCTAGCCGGGATCGAACCAGCACTCCTTGCGGAACTCGATTTTGAGTCGAGCGCGTCTACCAATTCCGCCATAGGGGCTCAGGCCGGGCGGCCTGGATGGCGCGGACTATACGGTTGGAGGCCTGTTCGTCAACTGGCCTGTTGCCGATAGCCTGCGGAGCCGCGACCAAACCGCCCCTTTCGGTTTCCTGCGGGCACTGCCATTGTGCGGCGCGGAAAATCTTTCTAGACAGACGTCGTGTCGAAGCGCCTGGCGTCCGGAAGAAGGAACGCGGCGCGCTTCGGGTCTTGGTTTCACGCATGCACCTGTTTCATCCATGCCCCTGGTTTTCTGCCTGCTCTTATGCCGGCCACGCCGTGCATGTGGGCGCCGTGCGGTAGGCATTTACGACATTAGGAGAGCCGATGCTTCGCGGACTGTACGACTGGACCTTGTCGCTGGCGGCGCGCAAATCCGCCGAATGGTGGCTGGCCTTCATCGCCTTCGTCGAGAGTTCCGTGTTCCTGGTGCCGGCCGACGTGCTCTATCTGCCGATGGCACTGTCGCGGCCTGATCGCGCCTATCGCTATGCGCTGATCGCCACCGTCGCCTCCGTGCTGGGCGGCATCGCCGGCTGGTTCATCGGCCACTACGCCTACGACGCGCTGGCGCGGCCCATCCTCGAATTCTACGGCAAGTATGACGAGTTCGAGGCGCTGCGCGTCTCTTCGGGCATCGGCTTCATCATCTTGATGCTGATCACCTCGGGCGCCGCCCATCTGCCGCCGATCAAGGTGGTGACGATCCTTTCGGGGGTCATCGGCGTCAATCTTTTGCTGTTCATCGCGCTGGCAATCGTGGCGCGCGGCGGGCGCTTCCTGCTTCTGGCCTGGCTGCTGCGCCGCTATGGCGAGCCGATCCGCGAGTTCATCGAAAAGCGCCTCGGCCTGATCGCGGGTGCGGCGGCAGCCGCCCTGATTTTGCTCTATATCCTGGTCAAATACGCCTTCTGATTCATGTCGCCCAAACCGCGCGGCGGCGTGGCGACATGGACCACAAGACCGGGCGAGCGGCGAACACAACGGACGAAAGACCCCATGACTGCGACCATGACTGCCAACACCGGACGCCAGCGGACCATGACGGCCCTGTTCCTTGCCGTAGCCATGGCCGCCACTGTCGGCTCCGCGCTCGCCTTCCAGTACATTGGCGGCTACATCCCTTGCCATCTCTGCCTGGAACAGCGCACGCCCTACTATATCGGCGTGCCGCTGATGCTGCTGGCGCTGCTTGCATCGGCGCTGCACGCGCCGGCATGGGTGGTGCGCGGCTTGCTGGCCATCGGCGGCCTGCTGATGCTCTATGGGCTGTATCTCGGCATCTATCACGCCGGCGTGGAGTGGGCCTGGTGGCAGGGCCCGGCCGATTGCACCGCGGGCGGAGGCCCGGTCGACACCGGCGGCAAAGGCGTGCTCGACGCGCTCGACAAATTCGTGCCCCCCTCCTGCGACAAGGCCGCGCTTCGCATCCTCGGCCTGTCGCTCGCCGGCTGGAACGCCATCGCCAGCCTTGTCCTCGCGGCCGTGGCCTTCCGCAGCGCTCTTTCGCGCGACTGAGTCCGTTCAACCGAACGGCACGACAAGAGTTCGAGCAGAAATCCGGCGGGCCGAGTCGGATAGCGCGGCTCTCGACGTCCGAGCCAGGTCGACCCCCACTCCGTCTCGGCTTCGCCGAGCCACCTCTCCCCCGATCGACGGGGGAGAGGAATGGCGCGAACCTATTGCCTCAGGCTCCTTTCCTCTCCCTCCGGAGGGGGGAGAGGTGGCGCTGCGAAGCAGCGACGGAGTGGGGGAAGCCGGTCCTCAAAACGCGAAGCCGCTGATAAGTGAGCGCGGCCGAGCTGGTCCGATATCAGGGTATGTCAGACTATCATGGAGACAATCGCTTCAGACGGCCAGCGTCCCGAATTGTCGGACGCTCTCAGGGTTCGAGTTCGACATCCCAGTACAGATAATCCATCCAGCTTTCATGCAGATGGTTGGGCGGGAACAGACGGCCATTATTGTGCAGGTCGTGCACCGTCGGCTGGTAGGGCTTCTGCAACGGCCACATCTTGGCATGCGCAGGCATCATGCCGCCTTTCCTGAGATTGCAGGGGGAACAGGCGGCCACGACATTCTCCCACGTCGTAGCACCCCCGCGGTGGCGGGGGATGACGTGATCGAAGGTCAGATCGTCGGGCGTGCCGCAATATTGGCACTGGAAGCGGTCACGCAGGAAGACATTGAAGCGTGTGAAGGCGGGATGCCGCGACGGCTTCACATAGGCCTTCAGGCTGACGACGCTCGGCAGCTTCATCGAGAAGGTCGGCGAGGACACCGCGTGCTCGTATTCGGCGACGATGTTCACCCGTTCGAGGAACACCGCCTTGATGGCGTCCTGCCACGACCAGAGCGACAGGGGGTAATAGCTGAGCGGACGGTAATCCGCATTCAGCACCAGCGCTGGAAGCCCATCCGGAGATACGGCAACCGTCACGTCGTTGGCCTCCTTGGTTCTCTAACCTGAATGGCGCGGATACTGTAAGCCCGACATGACAGGGATGTGAAGCGGATTGTCACGCGTCCGAAGGCACAAAAAAACGAGATTTTGATGCTTTTTCGCGCTTTCAGGCCGGGGGTGCGGCATCCCTGCCCTTCAATTCGCGATAATAGGACCAGAAAAGCCGCGATGCGACACCTCTCCATGGGCTCCATGATTCGGCGAGTTGGATCAGTGTTTTCTCCTGCGGACGCGGGTCGATGCCGAGCGCATGGCCGACGGCGGTCTGGAGCGCGACATCGCGCGCCGGGAAGATGTCGGGATGGCCTGCGGCGAACAGCAGATACACCTGCGCCGTCCACGGACCGATACCGGGCACGGCCGTCATGGTCGTGATTGCCTCGCCGGCGTCAAGCGAACACAAATGATGAAGATCGAGGCCGTCCGCCACCGCCTGGGCGGCGGCGAGGAGGCCGCGTTGCTTGGGTCGCGACAGGCCCGCCTCGCGAAACATGTCCTCGCCGGCGGCAAGGATCGCCAGCGGCGTCAACGGGTCGACCAGTTTCGTCAGCCGGCCGAAGATCGCATCGGCGCTGGCGCGCGACACCTGCTGCGAGACGATAATCGAGGCAAGGCTCGAGAATCCCGGTTGGGACAGCCGTAGCGGCACCTCGCCCGCCATGCCGCGGATCTTTTCCAGCCTTGGGTCGATCGCGCAAAGCGCGTCGAGTCCCCGGGCGATGTCGTCCAATGTGGCGATACGTTGCATGCTTTCTTGTTCCTGAACCGGCCGCACGGTAGCAATTGGCAAAACCGCCGCACAACCCGATTGCCGCTCAAGAGATGACACTCCTGACATTCCGTTTCGCGCCCAGTCCCAATGGCGAACTGCATCTCGGCCATGCCTTTTCGGCGCTGCTCAACCAGAAACTGGCGCGAGCGGTCGGCGGCCGCCTGCTGCTGCGCATCGAGGATATCGACACCACGCGCTGCTCGCCGGAATTCGAGGCGGGCATTTTTACCGATCTGAGATGGCTCGGTCTTGCCTGGGAACAGCCTGTACGACGGCAATCCGAGCACTTCGCCTGTTATGAGACGGTGCTTGACCGGCTGATCCGGGAGGACCTTGTCTATCCCGCCTTCATGAGCAGAAGCGAGATCCGGGCTTTCATCACCGAGAGCGAAAAGCGCGACTGGCCGCGCGATCCCGACGGCGTGCCGGTCTATCCCGCCGTCGACAAGGCTCTGCCGGCGAAGGAACGCCGGCGCCGCATTGCCGAGGGCGCTCCCTTCGCCTGGCGGCTGGATGTCGATGCGGCGATGGCACGCGTCGGCAAGGATTTGTCATGGAACGAATTTTCAGACGAATCGCTTTCCGCGACGCGCGTCGTCGAGGCCCGCCCGCGCGATTGGGGCGACGTGATCGTGGCGCGCCGCGAAATCCCGACCAGCTATCATCTCGCCGTCGTCGTCGACGATGCGCTGCAGGGCGTCAGCCATGTCGTGCGCGGCCAGGATCTTTATTCCGCCACCGGGGTACAGCGGCTGCTTCAGGAACTGCTTGGCCTGCCGCAGCCAGCCTATTTCCATCACCGGCTGATCCTGGGACCCGACGGGCGCAAGCTGTCGAAAAGCCTGAAGGACACCGGCCTTGCCGTCTTGCGCGAAGCGGGCGTGTCGGCTCACGATGTCAGGCGGATGGTCGGTCTCTGACGCAGGCGAAGGCCGAAGAGACAGCTTGCAGAAAAGGCGGCTGGTTGAATTCCGGTGATGCATGGATCAATCGTTTCGTTTTGCGCGCCGGCTTGAACCGGACTAGAGCTTCGCCACGGCTCAATTCTCATCAAGCGCGGTCCCCGGAAAATGCACAGCGTCAAGCGGCTCATCCCCGCCACTTTCGTCGTCCTGTGGGCGACCGGCTTCATCGGCGCCCGCTATGCCATGCCGTGGGCCGAACCGTTTACGTTCCTGGCTGCGCGCTTCGTCCTGGCGACGGCGTTGTTCGCCGGCCTGGTGGTCGTGCTTGGCTCCAAGAGAGCCTCCCGCGAAGAGGCATTGCACGCCACCGGGGCCGGCATTCTGATGCATGGCGTCTATCTCGGCGCGGTCTTCTGGGCTATCCACAGGGGCATGCCCGCCGGGCTGTCGGCGCTGATTGTCGGCCTGCAGCCGCTGATCACGGCGGTGCTCGCCGGCAAGTTTCTCGGCGAGGCGATCCTGCCGCGCCATTGGGCCGGCCTCGCGGTCGGCCTGGCCGGCGTCGTCATCGTGCTCTGGCCAAAGCTCGGCGCGCTCGGCGGCGGCGTGACGTCAGCCACGTTGACGGCTTCGCTCGTCTCGGTGCTCGGCATGAGCGCTGGCACGATATGGCAGAAGCGTTTTGCTTCCGGCGGCGACCTCGTCGCCGCGACCATGTGGCAATATGTCGGCGGCGCTTCGGTGATGATCCTGGCTTCACTGGCCTTCGAGACCCACACGGTCGTCATCAACGGCGAATTGATCTTCGCCATGGCCTGGCTGGTGCTGGTGCTGTCGATCGGCGCCATCTTCCTTCTGATGGTGATGATCCGCGACGGCGAGATGTCGAAGGTCGCTTCGCTGTTCTATCTGGTGCCGGCGGTGACGGCCGTCATCGCCTGGGCCTTGTTCGACGAGCAGCTCAACGCGCTTCAGATTGCCGGCATGGCGATCACGACCTTCGGTGTCGGTCTGGCAACGGCGCGGCAGACCAAGGGAAGAATTGTAGAAATGAGGAATTGAGGAATTGAGGAATTGAGGAAAATGGTGCCATCTGGCGCTGGGGGTTTCTTCTTCAATTCTCCAATTCTCCAATTCTCCAGTTCTTCAATTCAGCCGGTCATCCCACCCGCGCGCGTGCCTCGAGATAGCGGCTGATTGCTGCGTTGAGTTCGCCGCCGAGAATGAAGATCGCGGACACGATGTAGAGAAAGACCACCGCGATCATGATCGAGGCAAGCCCGGCATAGGTCGTCACATAGGACGAGAAATGGTCGAGATAGGTGGCGAAAATGGTCGAGCCGATCAGCCATGCGGCGAGCGTGAAGACGATGCCGGGGATCAGCGAGACGAAACGGCGCTTGCCGGCCGGCAGCCAGTAATGCACTGAAAACAGACCGCCGACGATGACGGTCGAGGCGATGACGTAGCGCCACAGCGTGATGGTGCCCGTATAGGGTTTTATCCACTCGAAATGCGCCTCGGCCAGCCGCGCCAGCAATGGCGCGAAGACCAGGAGCACGCTGATCGCCAGGAAGCCTGCCGTGGCGATCAGCACGAAGAAGATGCTCTGCACGCGGCGATAGATGATGCCGCGCGTCTCGGTGACGCGATAGGCCCGGTTGAGCGAGGTGCGCAGCGCCTCGATGCCGTTCGAGGCGAAATAGGCGGCCAGCAGCACGCCGTAGGTGAGCAGATCCGATCGTCGCACGGTGAGCACGTTCAGCACCTCTCGCGCGATCGGTTTGGCGATTTGTTCCGGCCAGGTGTCGAAGACCAGGTGCACGGCCGTGTCGGCGAAGGCTTGCGCGCCGAGGAAGCTCGCCAGCGTGGTGGCGAAGATCAGGAACGGAAACAGCGCCATCAGCGAGGTGATTGCCAGATGGCTGGCCATCGCCCAGCCGTCATCGGTGTTGAAATGACCGATCGCGTCGTAGAGCACGCGGCGCAGGGCGACGATATTCCGCAACAAGAACCGCGCTCCCCTTCGATTGTCTCGACGCCGCGAATATGGGAAGGGAATGCGGCAAATGGCAACCCTTGGTCATAAGGCGAATCCGTCGGCACGCGCGTTGCGCGTCATCATCGTCACCGGCGCGTCGTCCGGCATAGGCGCTTATTGCGCGCGGGCGCTCAAGGCGGAAGGCTGGCGGGTGTTCGCCACGGCGCGCAAGCCCGAAGACATCGCGGCCCTGGAAAAGGAGGGCATCGAGGCGTTCTATCTGGACTATCGCGAACCTGCCTCCATCGAAGCGCTTGCGGCTTCAGTGCTGGAGCGGACCGGCGGCAGGATCGATGCTCTGTTCAACAATGGCGCCTATGCGCAAGCGGGCGCGGTCGAGGATCTGCCGGTGGCCGCCTTGCGCGAGCAGTTCGAGGCCAATTTCTTCGGCTGGCACGACCTGACCCGCCGGCTCGTGCCTGTGATGCGCCGCCAGGGCGGTGGCCGGATCGTTCATTGCTCGTCGATCCTTGGCCTGGTGCCGGTACGTTTTCGCGGCGCCTATTCGGCATCCAAACACGCTTTGGAGGCGCTGATGCTCTGTCAACGCCAGGAATTGGCCGGCAGCGGCGTGCATGTCTCGCTGATCGAGCCGGGGCCGGTGAAATCGAAGATCGCCAGCAATGGCCTCGCCTGGTTTCTCAGGAATATCGACCATGAGAATTCCGTGCACCGCGCGGACTATGAGGCGCAGTTGGAACGGATGCGCACCGGCGGCAGCCAATCGGCGCTGAAGCCCGGGCCGGAAGTGGTCCACAAGGCGCTTCGCCATGCACTTCTGTCGCGGCGCCCGCGCCCGCACTATGTGGTAACAGTGCCGGCCAAGGTCGGCGCCACGCTCAAACGCATCCTGCCGGCATCGATGCTTTACCGCCTGCTCGCCAAACGCGCCTGAACAAGAAAAGGACTGGAAACGCAAAATGGCATCCGTCTTCAACATCCTTGCCATCCTGGTCATGGTCGCCGTGGTGATCGTGCTGGTCCGGGGCCTGATCAACATGATGCGCGGCGGTTCCGGCATGACCTCCAACAAGCTGATGCAGACGCGCGTCGTGCTGCAGGCCGTGGCGCTGGCGCTGATCCTGCTGGCCGTGTATTTCACGCGCAAATGAGGATACCGGCCGTTCGGGAGGCGACGTGGTCAAGCTCAACAAGATCTACACCCGCACCGGCGACAACGGCACCACCGGGCTCGGCACGGGTGAGCGGCGGCTGAAGTCCGATCTCAGGGTAGACGCCTACGGCACTGTCGACGAAGCCAACGCCTGCATTGGCATGGCTCGTGTTCACACCGCCCCAAGCCACCCCGCGATTGACGCCATGCTTGCCCGCATCCAGAACGATCTCTTCGACCTCGGCGCCGATCTGGCTGTGCCCGACGACGGCAAGCCGCTCGGCTACGAACCGCTGCGCATCATTGCCGCGCAGACCGAGCGCGTCGAACACGACATCGACCTCCTCAACAACGACCTCCAGCCGCTCAAATCCTTCGTGCTGAACGGCGGCACGCCGGCCGCCGCTGCGCTCCATCTCGCCCGCACGGTGGCGCGGCGGGCCGAGCGGCTGATGGTGGCGCTCGCACAGCATCCTGGTGAGCACGTCAACCGCGACGGGCTGAAATACATCAACCGCGTCTCCGATTTCCTGTTCGTCGCCGCCAGGGCGGTCAATGACAATGGAAATGCCGACGTGTTATGGGTTCCTGGCAAGAACCGCTGAACTATGCCAAGGCGGGAGAGGCCAGGCACCTATGTTCATCCCGCTCTACGACACCAACAGGCTGCGGCACATCAGGCTGCAATATGTGACGATCGCCCTGATCCTGGCCAACGCGCTGGTCTATTGCGCCACCGCGCTCGGGGGCGAGAATTTCACCAATGCCGCCGTGCTCGGCCTCGGCTTCATCCCCTCCGTGGTGCATGACACGGCAGAGCTCGACCCGCGCTTTATCGTCATTCCCGAAAGCCTGAGCTATCTCACCTACTCATTCCTGCATGCCGACATTTTCCACCTTGGCGGCAACATGCTGTTCCTGTGGGTGTTCGGCGACAATGTCGAGGACGCGCTCGGCCATATCCGCTATCTCATCTTCTACCTCCTGTGCGCCATCGCCGGAGCCGCCTTCCAGGGCCTCATCGCGTGGGACTCGCAGGTGCCGCTGATCGGCGCCTCCGGCGCCATCGCCGGCGTGGTCGTCGCCTACCTGATCCTCTATCCCAGGGTGAAGGTCTGGGTGCTGGCCTTTGCCCGCATTCCGCTGCGCATCCCGGCCTTCATCCCGCTCCTCCTGTGGGTGCTGTTCCAGATCGTCATGTTCGCCGCCGGTGGCGAGGACCAGATTTCCTGGGCCTGCCACATAGGCGGCATCATCGCCGGCGCCGTGCTGGTGCTCGTGCTGCGCAGCCGCGGCGTGCCGCTTTTTGCGGGCGCGGACGAAGAGGCCGCACCCGCCGACCAGCCCGCCATCGCCGTAGATCCGGCCGTAAACGAGCCGATTGCCGCGCAGCCCGTGCCACGCTGGGGTCGGGGAAGTGCCCCCGGCCCCGACTGAACCGATTGAGTGAATTGTCCGACGCCGTGGCATATTGACGTGCGGGTTCGCCGCAACTACGGAAGCGTTTCCGCCCGCCTTTGGCGGTTGAAGAGCAGAATTTCCATCCGGAATGTCGGCTTTCGACAACTCTGACAGGGTTCACGCTGGTATAGCGCGCCCCAACTATCTCAAGAGAGGTGACAGGAAAATGAAGATCCTTGTGCCCGTGAAGCGGGTTGTGGATGCGAACGTGAAGGTTCGCGTCAAGGCTGACGGTTCGGCGGTGGAATTGGCCAACGTCAAGATGGCGATGAACCCATTCGACGAGATCGCGGTGGAAGAGGCGATCCGGCTCAAGGAAGCCGGCAAGGCCGAAGAGATCATCGTCGTGTCGATCGGCCCGCAGCAGGCGCAGGAGACGCTTCGCACCGCGCTCGCGATGGGCGCCGACCGCGCCATCCTGGTCAAGACCGACGAGCAGACAGAGCCACTGGGCGTCGCCAAGGTGCTGAAGGGCGTGGTCGAGGCCGAGCAGCCCGGCCTTGTCATCCTCGGCAAGCAGGCGATCGACGATGATTCCAACCAGACCGGCCAGATGCTCGCAGCCCTTCTCGGCTGGGCGCAGGGCACGTTTGCTTCCAAGGTGGTGCTGGAGGGCGACAAGGCCAGGGTGACGCGCGAGGTCGACGGCGGCTTGCAGACGGTTGAGCTGAAGATGCCCGCGATCGTCACTGCCGACCTTCGCCTCAACCAGCCGCGCTATGCATCGCTGCCCAACATCATGAAGGCCAAGAAGAAGCCGCTCGACGAGAAGAGCCCGGCCGACTACGGCGCCGACGTCAAGCCGCGGCTGAAGGTCATCAAGACCGAAGAGCCGGGCGGCCGCAAGGCGGGCGTCAAGGTCAAGAGCGTCGCCGAGCTCATCGACAAGCTGAAGAACGAAGCCGGCGTGCTCTGAGATCGGAAGGAACAGATAAAATGACCATTCTCCTCATCGCCGAACACGACAACGCTACCCTTTCCGACCAGACCGCCAAGGCGCTGTCGGCCGCGCTGCAGATCGGCTCGGACGTGCATGTGCTGGTGGCCGGCAAGGGCGCCAAGGGCGCAGCCGACGCCGCCGCCAAGCTGAAGGGCGTGAGCAAGGTGCTGCTCGCCGAAGCCGACGAGCTTGCCGAGCGTCTCGCCGAGCCGACCGCGGCGCTCGTCGTGTCGCTGGCCGGCTCCTATGACACCATCGTCGCGCCGGCAACCTCGTCGGGCAAGAACGTCGCGCCGCGCGTGGCCGCTTTGCTCGACGTGGCGCAGGTCTCCGAGATCATCGAAGTGGTCTCGCCGGACACCTTCAAGCGGCCGATCTATGCCGGCAACGCCATCCAGACGGTACAGTCGACCGATGCCAAGAAGGTCATTACCGTGCGCACCGCCTCCTTCCAGGCGGCGCCCGAGGGCGGTTCGGCCGCTGTCGAAACCGTCAGCGCTGCGGCCAATCCGGGCCTCTCCTCCTTTGTCGAGAACAAGCTGTCGGAGACCGACCGTCCGGAACTGACCTCGGCCAAGATCATCATCTCGGGCGGCCGCGCGCTCGGCTCCTCGGAGAAGTTCCAGGAGGTCATCCTGCCGGTCGCCGACAAACTCGGCGCTGCCGTCGGCGCATCCCGCGCCGCCGTCGATGCCGGTTATGCGCCGAATGACTGGCAGGTCGGCCAGACCGGCAAGGTCGTCGCCCCCGACCTCTACATCGCCGTCGGCATCTCCGGCGCCATCCAGCACCTCGCCGGCATGAAGGATTCGAAGGTCATCGTCGCCATCAACAAGGACGAGGAAGCGCCGATCTTCCAGGTTGCCGACTATGGCCTCGTCGGCGATCTGTTCGTTGTCCTGCCGGAGTTGCAGAAGGCGCTTTGACGCCCTGCCGCAAAGCGTATTAAATTGTGAGGGGTGGGGTAGACGAAGTCGCCCCACCCTTTTAGTTTGCACCGCACAAAAAGCAGGCCGCAAAGGCCTTTTTCGACGGGATCGGTGTAATGAGCAAGATCGAAACGATCGGCATCATCGGCGCGGGCCAGATGGGCGGCGGCATCGCCCATGTCTCCGCGCTTTCGGGCTACAAGGTGCTGATCTACGATATATCGCCCGACCGTATCGAGAAGGGCATCGCCACTGTCAGCGGCAACATGGCCCGCCAGGTGGGGTCCGGCAAGCTCGACGAGAAGCTCCGCAATCAGGCGATGGCGCGCATCGCGGCGGCGCCATCCATGGCCGATCTCGCCGGTGCCGACCTGGTCATCGAGGCGGCGACCGAGGACGAGACGGTCAAGCGCAAGATCTACGCCCAGCTTTGTCCGCAGCTCAATCCCGAGGCCATACTGGCGACCAATACCTCGTCGATCTCGATCACGCGGCTAGCCGCGCAGACTGACCGCCCCGAGCGCTTCATCGGCATCCACTTCATGAATCCGGTTCCCCTGATGAAGCTGGTCGAACTGGTGCGCGGCATCGCCACCGAGGACCAGACCTTCGAGGCGGCGAAGACCTATGTGAAGCAGCTCGACAAGACGATCACGGTCTCGGAGGATTTTCCGGCCTTCATCGTGAACCGCATCCTTTTGCCGATGATCAACGAAGCGATTTACACGCTTTATGAAGGCGTCGGCACGGTCGATGCGATCGACACCGCCATGCGGCTCGGCGCCAACCATCCGATGGGGCCGCTGCAGCTGGCCGATTTCATCGGCCTGGACACCTGCCTGTCAATCATGCAGGTGCTGCATGACGGCCTGTCGGATTCGAAGTACCGCCCCTGCCCGTTGCTGGTCAAATATGTCGAGGCCGGCTGGCTCGGCCGCAAGACCGGCCGCGGCTTCTACGATTATCGCGGCGAGCATCCGGTTCCGACACGCTGACCCGCCAGACTGATCACGGCCTGGCCGCGCGGGTTTACGACGCGGCGGCCAGGGGCGTGGGCGTCTCGATTTCGACCCTGTCGTCCTTCGCATCGGTCTCCGGCGCCATGGACACGCATCCGCGACCGGCAGCCTTGGCCACGTAGCAGGCGGCGTCTGCCCTGGCGATGATCTCGTCGACCGCGCCGCAATCTGCGTTGATAGGAGCCAGTCCGATGCTGGCGCCGATCGAATGAGGACGGCCTTCCCAGGTGAAGTCGAGGCCCTGTATCGCATCGATGATGGATCGCGCCGCGATTCTGGCCCCGGCAGCCGAGCCCGACTTCAGAATGACCGCGAATTCGTCGCCGCCCAGACGCGCGACCATGTCCTGCGGACCAAGCACGCCACGCACGGCCTCGGCAACGCGCTTGAGCAATGCGTCTCCCGCCGCGTGGCCGCCTGTGTCGTTGACCAGTTTGAAATGATCGAGGTCGATGAACATGAACTGATGTCCGATCCCCTCCTTGCGGGCCTGATCGACCAGTTCTTCCATGGCGCGGATGAAACTCGCGCGGTTGGCAAGGCCGGTCAGCGCATCATGCGCGGCGGCGTGGGCAAGCTGGCGCTGCAGCGCCCGCGCATCGGTGAAGTCCTGAAAGACGATGACCAGTCCGCAGAATTCGTTGCGTTCGTTCATGATCGGCGACACGACCTGCCGGATGCTGCAGCGCGTCTCGTCGCGCCGGATGAGGACGGCGCGGCTGTTCTGGTCATCGGCTCCCTGGCCGCCGATCGCAGGCCGCGCCACGCCGATCCTGTGGCCGGTCTCCTCGTCGACCGCCCAATAGACATGGCCGAGCGTCTTGCCGAGGGCATCATTGCAAGAGACACCGGTCAGCTTTTCGGCGACAGGATTCATGAAGGTGACGCGGTTGGCGGCATCGGTGCAGATGACGGCATCGCCGATCGACTGGAGCGTCACTTTGAGGCGCTCCTTTTCGTCGGCCAGCATGGCCGCCGACACGGCGAGGCGCTCCTCCGCCTGCTTGCGCCGGGTGATGTCGGTCAGGCTGCCTATCGCCCTGATCAGCCGCCCCTCTTCGTCGCGCTCGATCGCCTTGCCGCGGTCGAGGAACCAGAGCCAGCGGCCATCCTTGTGGCGCATCCTGAATTCGGCCTCGAAGAACGGCGTGCGGCCTTCGAGATGGGCGCGGTCCGCCTCGGCCACGGCTTCGCGATCGTCGGGATGTATCATCGCCAGCCAGTGATCGGGGTCACCGTCGAGTTCCCCGTCGGCATAACCCAGCATCTTGACCCAGGTCGAGGAATAGTTGGTGCCGCCCCTGCGCTTGTCGAAGTCCCAGACGCCCTGGCCGGCGCCGGCCAACGCAAAGTTCCAGCGCGTTTCGGCCTCGGCGATCCGCGCCTCGGCCTGTTTGCGCGCATCGATGTCCTCTATCTGCGAGACGAGATACAGCGGCCGGCCGCTATTCCCGTCGCGAATGACGGAGCCGGCCAGCCGGGCCCAGACGGGCGTGCCGTCCTTCTTGAGATAGCGCTTCTCGAAATGAAAGGAATCGATCTTGCCGGCCTTCAGGTCTTCCATCGTCTCCCGCCCGATCTCCAGATCGTCGGCATGCGTGAGCTGGAAGAAGGTCAACGCCTCGATCTCGTCGCGGCGGTAGTCGAGCATGGCAGCGAAAGCCGGGTTGGCCTCGAGAATGCGCCCGTCGAGGCCGACGATGGCGACGCCGATGGAGGAATCCTCCATGGCACGGCGGAAGCGCTGCTCGCTCTCGGCGATCTGGCGGCGGTCCTTGCGGATGACGCGCGCGAACATGCAGGCCAGGAGAAGTGCGCCGGCTGCCACACCGACCGACGCCTGTACACATAATTCGAGCGTCTCGGCGCCGGGATCCAGCCGCGACAGCAGGATCGATGCCGTCATCGCCGCTGTCCCGCCCACGAGCAGAGCCAACCCCGCATGTCTGTGCGGCGCCGGCCCGATGATCCTTCGCATTGCCACGATTTGTACCACCCCGTGGGCAATCGCATTTCCCGTGAAAATCCTGACGGATCGATTTTAAGGAAAGGTTGCGTCGGGTATCGGCGATGCCGCCGGCCGGCAAACATTTGCCGGCATGATTAAGGATCGGTATGCGCGGGATGCAGCAGCGGGCGTCGCGCTACCAGCGCACGAAAAACCGGCCGCCGAGCGCGCCGAGCAGCGCCAGCGCGGCGATCGCGATCGTATACCAGGTGGCGACGAAAAGCGGCGAATCATCAAAGCAATGCGCGGCATAGAAGGTTGCCGCCAGCCCGCCGGCGAGCAGGCCCGCGGCCGTGCCGGCCAGCACCGGCCGTGTCGGCGCGCCATAGCGCAGCATCCACAGGAAGATGGCCAGTGGGCCGATGCCGATCAGCGGGATGAGCCCCATGCAGACCATCATGTTGGAACCGACGAGGCGCCTGCCCCAGTCGGCCTCGGGCACGGCGTAAAGCTCCAGCACCACGGCCACTGCCACGAGCACGGGCGCAGCCGCCATCCAGGCCGCCGCCTTGCCTGTCGATGCTCCCGGTGTCGACAATGCCCTGACGAAGGCGAAGGCGCTGGCGGCGAGCACGATGGTGAACAGGAACTTCGAAAGAAAGCGCATCGTATGTGCGGCAGCCATGAAGTCGGGGCGCGGACCGATCGTCATCATGAAAACCGCGCCCGCGATCACGGCGGCCACGCCGGCAGCCAGCCACCAGGCCGAGCGCAGCGGCATCGCCTTGCTGCGGGCGTCGGCATCAAGCGCCTTGATGAGATCCTCGGTCCTCATGTCATTCCCGCCCAAACCGCCCCTGCCCGAACCGCTTGGCAATGGCTGCAAGTCCGCGATGCAAAGAAACCCGCACCGCTGTTTCGCTGATGCCGAACTTGGCTGCCGTGTCGCCGATCGAGCGCCCCTCCACCGACACGGACGAAACCACGGAGCGCTGTGCCGGCGGCAGGCCGTCGAGCGCCCGGCTGATGTCGCGTTCGCTGACGGTTTCCGTTTCCGGCTCGGCGAAGGTTTCGGCGATATCGTCGACATCGATCTCGATGCGCCGTCCGCGCCGCCGGAACGCGTCGATCAACTTGAAGCGCGCGATGGCATAGACCCAGGGCAGCACAGGTGCGTCCTGGCGCCAGGTGTGCCGTTTCACATGAATGGCCAGCAAGGTTTCCTGCACGACATCCTCGGGATCGACCCCGCCTTTGACGATCTTGCGCCTGGCAAAACCGCGAACCAGAGCGGCCGTCCGGTGCAGAAAGTCGGCATAGGCCCTTTCATCTCCCGCGATCGCGGCTCGCATCAGCCGGGAAAGCTCGGCCTCGTCCTTGCCGCTCACAAGAGTTCACTCCCCGATCTTCGCGCCTCGGCGCTGATTTGTTACGTGGCCGGCGAAATAATGTCCAAGGCAAACTACCGGCAAGTCACGAAAGATTGCGGGCGAACGCGAACTTGGGCTCGTCGACGGCGACTGTGTCCTGGACCGTCGGTCGCGCGCGGCCATCACGCGGAATTGTCCGCCTGGCATGGGCCTATGCCGCCAGCGGCCGATTGAAGCAGGCCAAAAATGTTGACTACACCTGTCATGTATCGATAGGTGCTGCGTGCCAGTTCAACGAGATCGAGGACGACGCCCATGAAATACGCTCTTTCCACCCTTGCCGGCGCCGCGGTGGTGGCGGTCAGCCTGATGGCTGGCCAGGCGATGGCTGAGGATACAGGCATCATCGTCTACAATGCCCAGCACGAGAGCCTCGCCAAGGAATGGGCCGACGGCTTCACCAAGGAAACCGGCATCAAGGTCACGCTGCGCAATGGCGGCGACAGCGATTTCTCCAACCAGATCGTTGCGGAGGGCACCGCCTCGCCCGCCGACGTGTTCCTGACCGAGAATTCGCCGGCCATGGTGCTGGTCGAGAATGCCGGCCTGTTCGCGCCGGTCGACGCCGACACACTGGCGCAGGTTCCGCAGGATTATCAGGCAGCGAGCGGCAAATGGGTCGGCGTTGCCGCCCGCAGCACCGTCTTTGCCTACAATACCACCAAGCTCAAGGCCGACCAGTTGCCCAAGTCGCTGCTCGACCTTGCCGATCCGAGCTGGAAAGGCCGCTGGGCCGCCTCGCCGTCGGGCGCCGATTTCCAGGCTATCGTCAGCGCGCTGCTGCAGCTCAAGGGCGAAGCCGCGACAGCGGACTGGCTGAAGGCGATGAAGCAGAATTTCACCGCCTATAAGGGCAACAGCACCGTGATGAAGGCAGTCAACGCGGGCGAGATCGAAGGCGGCGTGATCTATCACTACTACTACTTCGGCGATCAGGCCAAGACCGGCGAAAACAGCAAGAACGTAGCGCTGCATTATTTCAAGAACCAGGATCCGGGCGCCTTCGTCTCGACCTCCGGCGGTGGCGTGCTGGCTTCGAGCAAGCATCCCAAGGAAGCCCAGGCTTTCCTGAAGTGGGTGACCGGCAAGGGCGGCCAGGACGTGCTGAAGAACGGAACGTCCTTCGAATACGCGGTCGGCAAGGGCGCAGAGTCCAATCCGAAGCTGGTGCCGCTGGCCGACCTGCAGGCGCCGAACATCGATGCCGCGACGCTGAACTCCAAGAAAGCCACCGACCTGATGACGGCGGCCGGCTTGCTTTAGTTGCCGTTCGTCCTAATAAGGACACCGGCCGTGCTCCCGCGGGAATTCCGCGGGAGCGTTTTGTTTTTTCGAGATGGCATTCGTCGATGACGACACGCTGTATTCCCGACCATGATCGTGGTCTTTCGATTGCCGCCGCCGGGCGGCAAGGGCGCGAAGTCTGAGCCGATGCAGTTCGCGGCCGACATTGCAAGCCCGGGCCTGCCGCCGAGGACGCGCCGCAGGGCGCGCCGGCGCGCTGCGTCATGGATCGTTGCCGCCGCTATCTTCGTTTCGCTGCTGGCCCTGCTGCCGCTTGCCTTCATCGTCTGGGTCGCCGTGCAGACCGGTTGGGAAACCGTCTCGGCGCTGGTTTTCCGGCCGCGTGTCGGCGAGCTTCTGGCCAACACCGTCCTGCTTGTCGCGCTCGCCGTGCCGATCGCCATCATCCTGTCGGTGGCGCTGGCCTGGCTGACCGAACGCAGCGACCTGCCCGGCGCCCGGCTGTGGGCCTGGCTATGCGTGGCGCCACTCGCCATTCCCGCCTTCGTGCACAGCTATGCCTGGATCACCATGGTGCCCGGGCTGCATGGCTTGTGGGCCGGCGTGCTTGTCTCTGTCATAGCGTATTTCCCGTTCCTTTATCTGCCGGTATCGGCGGCCCTGCGCCGGCTCGATCCGGCGCTCGAAGACGCCGCGGCCGCACTCGGCCTTGGTCCCTGGCGTGTGTTCTGGCGCGTCGTGCTGCCGCAGCTCAGGCTTGCCATCTGTGGCGGCGCATTGCTGGTCGGCCTGCACCTGTTGGCCGAATACGGCCTTTACGTCTTCATCCGCTTCGACACCTTCACCACGGCGATCGTCGACCAGTTCCAATCGACCTTCAACGGGCCGGCCGCGAATATGCTGGCCGGCGTGCTGGTGAGCTGCTGCTTCGTGCTGCTCGGGCTGGAGGTGCTGGTGCGCGGGGAAGAGCGCTATGCCCGCGTCGGTTCGGGCGCCGCGCGCCACCAACAGCGCGCGCCGCTCGGCCGGGCGACCGTGCCTTGCCTGCTGCTGCTTGCCGCCACCACGCTTCTGGCGCTCGGCGTACCGTTCGTCACCATCGGACGCTGGCTTGCCGCCGGCGGCGCCGAGGTCTGGCGGCTCGACGAGATCGGCCTGGCGCTCGGCCAGACGTTGTTCCTGGCGCTCGCCGGCGCGCTGCTCGCCACCGTCGCCGCCATGCCGATGGCCTGGATCTCGATCCGCGCGCCGGGGCCTCTGCAGCGCTTGCTGGAGGGCTGCAACTACATCGTCGGATCGCTGCCCGGGGTCGTGATCGCACTGGCGCTGGTCACCATCACCGTGCGCATCGCCCTGCCGCTCTATCAGACCCTGTTCACCATCCTGGTTGCCTATGCCTTGATGTTCCTGCCCCGCGCCCTGATCAGCCTGCGGGCGTCGATCGCGCAGGCGCCGGTCGAGCTCGAGCGCGCCGCGTCCAGCCTCGGGCGGTCGCCGCTCCATGCATTGTGGTCGACGACGATCCGCCTGTCGGCGCCGGGTGCCGCCGCCGGCATGGCGCTGGTGGCGCTCGGCATCATGAACGAGCTGACCGCGACCCAGATGCTGGCGCCGAACGGCACCCGCACGCTCGCGATGGCATTCTGGTCCTACAGCGGCGAGATCGACTACGCTTCGGCAGCACCTTACGCCTTCATCATGGTGGCGATGTCGCTGCCCCTGACCTGGCTGCTCTATGTCCAGTCAAAACGGATGGCAGGACGATGAGCTTTCTCGAACTCAGGGGCTTGCACAAGCATTACGGCCCGGTCGCGGCGCTTGCCGGCATCGATCTCGACGTCGCCAGCGGCAGCCGCACGGCCATCGTCGGGCCGTCCGGCTGCGGCAAGACCACCTTGCTGCGGCTGATCGCCGGTTTCGAGGCGCCCGACCAGGGCAGCATCGTGCTTGACGGAAAGATGCTGGCCGACAGCGGCGGCGCCGTTCCGGCGCACCGCCGCGGTATCGGCCTGGTTGCACAGGACGGCGCCCTGTTTCCGCACCTGACGATTGGCGACAATATCGGTTTCGGGATGGACCGCCGGCTGGACAAGCGATCCGAGCGCATCGTCGAGCTCGCCTATATAGTGGGGCTGGACAAGGCGATCCTGAAGCGCCGCCCGCACGAACTCTCCGGCGGTCAGCAGCAACGCGTGGCGCTCGCCCGCGCCATGGCGATGAAGCCGCGGCTGATGCTGCTCGACGAACCGTTCTCGGCGCTCGACACCGGCCTGCGCGCCTCCATGCGCAAGGCCGTGGCGGAACTGCTCGAAGCCGCCGGCATCACCACCATCCTGGTGACGCACGATCAGGCCGAGGCGCTGTCCTTCGCCAGCCAGGTCGCTGTGATGCGCGAGGGCCGATTCTCGCAGGTCGGCACGCCGCGCGAACTTTATCTCAAGCCGAAGGACAGGATGATTGCCGAGTTCCTTGGCGACGCCATCATCCTGCCGGCGAAGATAGCGGGTGGTTTCGCCACGTCGCCGCTTGGCCGCATCGCCGTCGATACGTCGGACAGCCGCGATGTCGCCCGCATCATGTTGCGGCCGGAGCAGATCGGACTGAAGCGGACATCGCGCGAGGGCATGTCCGGCACGCCGGACATGCTGTTTGGCGAGGTAACGGAATCCGAATTCGCCGGCTCGACCTGCACGGTCGCGGTGCGGTTGCTCAACAGCCCCGACCCGCCGGACGCCGCCGCCATCGGCAGCACGCCGCTGATCCTGCGCAAGTCCGGCATGGACGCGCCGGCGGTCGGTGAGATCGTCCGGCTCACCGTGTCGGGACAGGCGCATGTATTCGCCTGACCGGCCGACGGTTCGCGGCTCGCTGATCAGCATGCAAGATTGGCGTCAGTCGACCCTCTTTGCAGCCTGATCGAACCAGTGAAGTTTCTCGGCCTTGGCCACGACGCGCAACTGGTCGCCGGGCTTGGCTGTTGCGCGCGCGGCCACACGCACGACGATGCGGTCGCCTCCTGCCGCACAGTGAAGAAAGCTGTCCGCTCCCACCGGCTCGACCGCCTCCACCATTGTCGGCAGCACGAGCGCGCCGGACGGTGCCTCGGCCGCGAAAGTGACATCGGCATCCTCGGGGCGGAAGCCAAGCGTGACGGCATTCGCAGGCGCAAAGTCGCTCGTCTTGCTGCCGGTCAGCGCCGGACCCGAAAGGGACAGAAGATTCATCGGCGGTGCGCCGATGAAAGAGGCGACGAACGTCGAGGCCGGCTTTTCGTAAATGTCGAGTGGCGCGCCCGCCTGCTCGACCAATCCGCCATTCATGACGACAAGGATGTCGGCCAACGTCATCGCTTCCAACTGGTCATGGGTGACGTAGACCGAGGTGACACCGAGCGAGCGCTGCAAGTTCTTGATTTCGACCCGCATCTGGCCGCGCAGCTTGGCATCGAGATTGGAGAGTGGCTCGTCGAACAGGAAGACTTTCGGATTGCGCACGATGGCGCGGCCCATGGCGACGCGCTGGCGTTGACCGCCTGAAAGCTCGCGCGGGCGCCGGTCAAGCAGCGCTGAAAGCTCCAGCACCTTGGCGGTCGAACGAACCCTGCTGTCGATCTCGTCCTTGGGCGTACCGCGATTGCGTAGCCCGTAAGCCATGTTGTCGTAGACTTTCATATGCGGATAGAGCGCATAGTTTTGGAACACCATGGCGATGTCGCGCTCGGTCGGGCCGATCGTGTTGACGATCTTGCCGTCGATAGCGACCGTGCCGGAAGAAATGGTCTCCAGCCCGGCGATCATCCTCAAAAGCGTGGACTTGCCGCAGCCGGACGGCCCGACCAGCACACAGAGTTCCTTGTCGGGAATGGCAATGGAGACGCCCTTCACGGCTTCGACGCCGCCGGCATATACTTTCTTCACGTCCCTCAGATCGACCGTCGCCATCGGCTTCTCACTTTTCGGTGTCGACCAGTCCGCGCACGAACCAGCGCTGCATCAGCACCACAACCAGGATTGGCGGCAAGATTGCCAGGATCGCCGTGACCATGACCAAATGCCATTGGGTGTCGGCATCGGCGAAGGAGACCATCTTCTTCAGTGCGATGACGATGGTGTTCATATCGTTGCTGTTGGTGACCAGCAGCGGCCACAGATACTGCGTCCAGCCGTAGATGAAAAGAATGACGAACAGCGCCGCGATATTGGTGCGCGACAATGGCAACAGGATATCGAAAAAGAACCGCCATGGACCGGCGCCGTCGACGCGCGCCGCCTCGACCAACTCGCCCGGGATGGTCATGAAGAACTGGCGGAACAACAACGTTGCGGTGGCCGAGGCGATCAGCGGGATGATCAGTCCGGCATAAGTGTCGATCATACCGAGGTCGACCATTACCTTGTAGGTCGGCAGGATGCGCACCTCGACGGGAAGCATCAGGGTGATGAAGATCAGCCAGAAGAAAGTCATGCGCAGCGGAAAACGGAAGAAGACGATCGCATAGGCCGACAGGATCGAGATGAATATCTTTCCGACCGCAACGCCGAGCGCCATGATCGTGGAGTTGAGGAGCAGCCTGCCGACGCCGAGCCCGCCGATGCGGCCGACGCCGCCGAACAGCGCCTCGCCGTAATTGTTCCAGAACTCGCTGCCCGGCCGGAAAGGCAGTGGCGGCCTAAGGATGGTTTGCAGCGTCTGCGTCGAGGCAACGAAAGTGTAGTAGATCGGAAAGGCCACGATCAGTATGCCGAGGATGAGCACGGCATGTGCAAGGAAAATGCGAAACGGGGATTGACCGATCATCGCGCTCCTCAGCCGTAATGAACCTTCCGTTCCACGTAGCGGAACTGGATGGCGGTGAGCGCGATGACGATGACCATCAGGATGACCGACTGCGCCGCCGAATCGCCGAGGATCAGATTGACGAAGCCGTCATTGTAGACCTTGTAGACCAGTGTCTCGGTGGCCTTGCCCGGCCCGCCGCCGGTGACGGCGTGGACGATGCCGAACGTGTCGAACAGCGCATAGACGGTATTGACGACCAAAAGGAAAAACGTCGTCGGCGCCAAAAGCGGGAAGACGATGGTCCAGAAGCGCTTGGTTTCGCCGGCGCCGTCGATCGCCGCCGCCTCGATCAGCGTTTTCGGCACCGCCTGCAGCCCGGCGACGAAGAACAGGAAATTATAGCTGATCTGCTTCCAGGCGGCCGCCGCCACCAGAAGGATCATGGCGTCGGTGCCGTTGAGCAGCGGATCCCAGGCGACGCCCAAACGTCTCAGCAGATAAGACAGCGAGCCGATCGATGGATTGAACAGGAACAGCCACAGCATGCCTGCAATCGCCGGCGCCACCGCGTAGGGCCAGATCATCAGCGTGCGGTAGAGGCCTTTGCCGCGCACCACCTTTTCCGCCATCACGGCAAGGAGCAGCGCCACGCCCATGGCAACGATCACGGTCGCGAGCGAAAACACCACTGTGACCTTGATCGAGTTGAGATAGGCCGGGTCGGCAAGCACCTTGCGGAAATTGGCAAACCAGACGAACCTGCTCCTCAGCCCGAACGGGTCCTGCCTCAGCATCGACTGGTAGAGCGCCTGCCCGGCCGGCCAGTAGAAGAACACCAGCGTGATGGCAAGTTGCGGCGCCACCAGGAGGTATGGCAAGACTTTGTTGGGAAAGACGACGCGCGGGGTCAATGCGCCGCTCCGGCGTGGAAAGCCGAGCGGCACTCTACGGCGCTCACCGCTGCCCTGCCGGGCATCTCCCCTTCTTGGAGGAAGATTGGCAGTTCCTGCGGCAGCTGCCATTCTCCAGCTTTGACAATCGCCGAAAACGGTCGCGACAGCCAGTCTCCCCCCTTCAGGGGGAGATGCCCGGCAGGGCAGAGGGGGGCCTCGTAGAGCAAGGACTATAACTCGATAGGTTCGGACGCGCCCTAATTCCCCAGCGCTTCCTTGATCGCCGCGTTGCCACGCGTGACCGCATTGTCGAGCGCCTGCTGGGCGGTTTCCTGGCCGGCAAGCATCTTTTCGAACTCCTCGTTCTGGATGTCGCGCACCTGCGGCAGGTTCGGCAACCGCACGCCCTTCGAATTGTCGGTCGGCGCCTTGCCCGTCATCTGCAGGATCGGCGTCTCGCGACCGGGATTCTTGTCGTAGAAGCCGGACTTTTTCGTCGCCTCATAGGCGGCGAGCGTCACCGGCAGATATCCCGATTTCTGGTGCAGATATTCCTGCACATCGGTCTTGGACAGATAGGCGAAGAAGGCCGCGACGCCTTTGTATTCCTCGTCGGACTTGCCGCCGAAGACCCAAAGGCTGGCGCCGCCCGGCGTCGTGTTCTGCGGCGCGCCCTTGGCGTCGCTGTCATAGGGCAACTGGCCGATGCCGTAGTTCATGCCCGACTTGACGATGTCGCCTAGGCCGCCCGAGGATTCGGTGAAGATGCCGCATTCGCCGGCGAGGAATATCTGCTTGGCTTCGGAGGTGCGCCCGCCATATTTGAAGGTGCCGTCCTTGGCCAGATCGGCGAGCGCCTGGAAATGTTTGACGAAGATCGGCGAGTTGATCTTGAGTTCGACATCACCGCCGGCCAGGCCATTCTGCTGCGTGGCCCACGGCACATCGTTCCACGCCGCGAAGTTCTCCAGGTGTATCCAGGTCAGCCAGGTCGAGGTGTAGCCGCAAGCGGCGGCGCCGCTCGCCTTGATCTTTTTGGCATCCTCCCACACCTCGTTCCAGGTCTTGGGTGGGTTGTTCACGTCGAGCCCCGCCTTCTGGAAGATGTCCTTGTTGTAGTAGAGGATCGGCGAGGAGGAGTTGTAGGGGAAGGACAGCATGGTGCCGTCCGGCGTCGAATAATAACCGACGATGCCTGGCAGATACTGGCTCTTGTCAAAGTTCATCCCGGCGCCGGTCAGCACCTCGGCCACTGGCTTGATCGCGTCCCGGGCCGCCATCATGACGCCGGTGCCGACATCGAACACCTGGATGATGTCAGGCGACTGGCCGGCGCGATAGGCGGCGATGCCGGCATTCAGCGTTTCGGGATAGGTGCCCTTGAAAACCGGAACAATCTGGTAGTCGCCCTGGCTGGCGTTGAAATCCTTGGAAATCTTGTCGACGACCTCTGCGTTGGCGCCGGTCATGGCGTGCCACCAGCTGATCTGCGTAACGGCGAAGGCGGAGGTTGTGGAAAGCAGGGTCACGGCGACACCGGCCGCGAAGCCAAAGAACTTCATGTTTCGTCTCCCGTTCTCATTGCTTGTCATTGGCGAAAGGGGCACTCCCGCAATGGCACTATGTGTCGTTCGCGCGCAGCGGACAACGGTTTTGTTGCGGACAGGCGCACTTCATGTCCGGCTAAAGTAGCGTTCACTTCCGGATGAAAGTGACCCGGAAAAGGTTTGCATAGCGGCTTGCTGCTTGAATTGATGTACCAGGGACCTGTCTCGAGACGGTCAGCGACCTCACCGACGGACGGCGTCTAACAGCACATGACAACACTGACATGACAACGCTGAAAAAGGCGTCGGTTTAATGCTCGGTCGATGCGTGGAAATTCCCGTCCCGCGCTCAGCCTGACGGATTTGACATCGGCCAATCAGTCTGCTGGCCGGGAATGGGTCTGCCGCCGCTCAGTTCTGCCGCCGCTCAGTTCTGCTGCCGCTCGGTTCCAGAAGCGCGCGGCAAGTAGAGATGCAGGCTTGTTCCCTGACCGATTTCGCTATCGAGTCGGACATGCCCACCGGATTGCTTGATGAAGCCGTAAACTTGGCTTAGCCCGAGTCCCGTACCCTGCCCTTCCGATTTTGTTGTGAAGAATGGTTCGAAAACGCGCGCCAGGGTGTCCTTGCTCATTCCACAGCCGGTATCGCGTACAGTCACGCGAACAAATGAAGCCGCCGCTGAACGCAAATCCTCCAGATCATTTGGAAAATTGCTGGTCTCAATCGTGAGAGTGCCACTGCCTTTCATTGCATCTCTGGCGTTCACCGCAAGGTTAAGAACGGCGATGTCGAGCTGGTTGGCATCGATAAGGATAGGGTCCAAGGCTGGATCCAGATTGCATTGCACCCGGATACCGCTCCCCAACGTCCGTTCCAGCAGCGTCGTCAGCCCCTTGATACGTTCATTGAGATCAATCTGTTCCGGGACCAGGGATTGGCGTCGCGAAAAGGCAAGCAGTTGCTGTGTTAGCGCTCCTCCATTTTCGATCCGCCTGAACATCTCCTCGACCAGCAGAGTGACTTTCTCATCCGCAGGATCTTTAGCGATCTGTTTCTCCAGAAGCCGAAGGCCAGACCCGAAAACGGCGAGTAGGTTGTTGAAGTCATGGACAATGCCAGCTGCGAGGCGTCCAATGGCTTCGAGCTTTTGTGACTGGCGTGCGTTTTCTTCTCTTGATCGCTGGGCCGAGACATCGCGCAGGCTGGCAAGCAATGCGGGCCTGCTGTCCCAGGTAACCTCGACCGTACGCATTTCCACTTCTGCCGGCTTGCGGCCGGAACGGTGAACGGTGATCTCGGCGATCTCTCCGGAGACGACCGGACGGCCGAGCGGAACGTGGAGGAGTTCGTCAAGCGGCTGTCCAAAAATTACGGCTGCCGCAGGATTGGCATAGAGCACTGTTCCGTCCAAATCGACCACCAGCATCCCGTCGGCGGTATTTTCGATCAACTGGCGAAAGCTGAGCTGGCTGATGCCAGCCGGAGATGTATCTCCGGGCGATTCCAGCATTTCGGCGGCGTTTTGCGCCGTATTCAAGGCGCTCTTCATGTCGACGTGTTGTCCACGGCGGAGTCGCCGAACACATCAGGCGCGCTGTCAAAGGGCTTTCCAAGATGCATACCGCCACTGTCGATGGTGAAGCGCCGTATCTGTTTGTCGTGTTCGCTGCCGCGCATTTTCAGCACCATCATGCCGCGATGCATGAATTCTTCCTGCTGAATGTAGCGCAACAGAATGATCGAATCGGTGAGTGTGGAAATATGCTGCTCGCTAGCGCTCTGGCCTCCGACAAGCGATTTGTTGGTAGCGGTGCAAAGGCCGGCAATTTCGCGCTTCTTTATGAAGGAGGTGACGCTGATCAAGAACTCACGAAACCCGGTTTCTGGCGCGATGCGCTCCAATGCCGACAAGCTGTCGATTGCCATGCGATCGGGTTTGAACTCCGCCACCAGTTCGCGGATCATCAGAAGGTGATCCGGCAAACTCTGCGCTTCCGGATAAAGGCAGACTACCTTCAGGCGACCATCCGCCTCCATCGCTTCGAAATCGACGCCCCAGCTACGCGCGTTGCGGAAAAGCTGGCCGCGGCTCTCCTCATAGCCGACGAGCAAGGCGCGTTCGCCCGCAGCCACTCCGCCCGCCAGAAAGTTGGTGACAAGTAGAGTCTTTCCGGTGCCTGTGGCTCCACTGACAAGGGTTACGCTGTCGCGAAAGAACCCGCCGCTGCACATTTTGTCGAGTTCGGAATTACCACTGGTGACCCGTTTCGTGCTTGATTGCTGCTCCAGGCGCAACGATGACAGAGGCACAGCTACGATGCCCTGTTCGGCGACCAGCGTTATGGGCACTTCGCCCTCAACGTGACGGCTGCCGCGCATTTTCAGGACTTCTATGGTCCGCCGACGGCGCTCGCGATCAAGGGCATTGCGAAGGATCACGACATTGTCTGCGACGAACTCCTCTATTCGGTGACGGGAGATTTCACCATATTCACTGTTGCGTTCCGCGGTCATAAGGACCGTCAGCCCTTCTTTCTTCAGCGCGGTCGCAATACGTAGAAGTTCGCGGCGCACTGCCGTCTGCTCGGCTACGAAATGATCGAAAAGTTGGGTAACCGAATCGAGCACGATGCGCTTTGCCCCGGCGCTTCGGCTCGCGTGCAGAATGCGGGTCAGAAGACCGGCGAGGTCGAAATCGCCCACAACCACCTGGTCCTGATCGCGCGGGCTCGCATCGACGAAAACAAGCTTGTCCGCCGCTCGCCAGCCGCGGATGTCCCAGCCGAAGCTCGCCATGTTTACCTCGATCTCGGTTGGCGACTCCTCGAAAGTGACGAAGACACCGGCCTCATTGAGACCGGTGATGCCATGCGCCAGGAACTGCGTGGCGAATACGGTCTTGCCGCTACCGGGCGTGCCGCCCACGATGGTGGTGCGTCCGCGCGGCAAGCCACCCATCACCAAGTCGTCAAAAGCCTCGATCCCTGTATTGACGCGTTCAAGAACCGGATCGATAGAGATCTCATCCGTCGCGGTCATGAATATCATCCTTCTTGCGAAAACCGAAATAGTCCAGAACCTGAGCGATATTGCTGATGTCGCCCACCAGACGGCGCGGGGGATCAGCGGATTCGTCGGAGAGCGTCGGCGTTGCTAGTATCCCTGCTCGCTCCGCCTCATGAGGATGTTCCAGGATATCGAATATCTGGATTTCAATGGATGCGCTCATCTCCTCGATTATCTTCAGGCGGCTTTCCAGTGCCCGACGAGCACCGGGCGTGTCTCCGGCGATGTAGAGCCGGAGAAGGGGATGGGCCCCTGAAGCGGGCGGTTGTTCCGGGTTCATATCTCACGCTGGTTGCACGGGTTCAGTATCGACGTGCTCTACGCGACACGCCAGCAATTCAACCGCAGGGCTTTGTTGTCCGCCTTGGGCGATCTTCTAGCATTTCGCCTGGAGCCGACGCGCCACAGCTCGCGCTCGATGGGGCCTGGATCAGCACCCCTGTCACTTCTTAGACATTCGCGCTTTGCGCGTCTGCGCACTAGTGGACATTTCTCCGGTTATTGGGATATGGGCCGCAAGCGATCGTTCGGAGGAGTGTAAATGGAAGCCCGCGCCCACATAGACTCCGGCATGATCGGCAACAATCTTCTGCGGGCACTCACCGCGGCAGATTGGGCAATCCTCGAGCCTTGGCTGGATGAGTGGTCGGCCCCCACCGGAACACTGCTTTATGAACCTGGTGACACGGTTCGCCATGCATACTTCCCGAGAGGTCCCAGCCTGATTTCCTATCTCGTCGTGCTGAGCGACGGGCGTGCGATCGAGACGGCTCTGGTCGGACGAGAAGGGGCAATTGGCGGAGTTGTCAGCCAAGGCAGGCTCCCAGCTTACGCTCGCGCTGAAGTACAATTGGGAGGTTCGTTCTTCCGCATCGACCTGCTTAACCTTGAAGAGGCGAAGTCCAGGTCGTCGACGCTACGGAATCTGTTCGCGCGGTACGCGGACTGCCTGATGGCGCAGATGTTCCAGTCCGTGGCCTGCAATGCCGCGCATTCGATCGAGCAACGGACAGCGAAATGGCTGCTGGCCGCCATTGATCGGACGGGCACTCCCGATCTGGCGCTGACACAAGAACAGCTCGCCGTAATGCTCGGAGTCGGCCGGAGCTATTTGAGCCGCGTCATACGCGATCTGAAAGAACACGGTCTCATTGAGACCCATCGTGCCCGGATCGTCGTTCGCAAGGTCGACGGCCTGCGGTGGCTTGCTTGCGAGTGCAATGCGGCGGTCAGTCATCACTTCGACGAAGTATTGAAGGGCGTCTATCCCCTGCCGACCAACGGCTCGTCTGGCCGATAGCACAAACGGCTCGCCATATATGTCCTTAAGGTGAGTCCCTGGACGCCGAGGCTTGGACTACTATCTCGGCAAGCCGGCGCCGATCCAGGCATTCGACGAATTGACCGGGTCGGCTCAGGCCGCCGCGGATGGGCTGGGCGGAACCGTTGCGTGGTCAAGCCGCGCTTGCGCCCAGCCTTGTCCCAGCCTCTTCAAGACCCGAGCGCGGCCTCGACAAGCCGCTTGGCGTCCGGCCCCGACCACTCGGCCGGGCCGTTCATATGGGCGATCAGGCAGCCTTCGCCGTCGATCAGCATGGTGACGGGCAGGCCGAGCGCCAGGCCGCGCGTCTTGAGCTCGTTGAACAGCGCCATCGTCGAATCCCTGTAATAGCCGAGCGCCTCGACGCCGGTGTCCTTGAGGAACTTCTTCGGCTTCACGTCGTCGCCGGCATCGACGTTGACGGCGACGACCTGGAACGCATCGCTGCCTTTCTCCTTCTGCAAGGCGTCCAGCGCCGGCATTTCGGCGCGGCATGGCGCGCACCATGTCGCCCACAGATTGAGCAGCACCGTCTTGCCGGCATGGTCGGCGATGGTCATCGGCTTGCCGTCCGGGCCGTTGAAGGCGAGGCTCTTCATCGATTGCGGCGGATCGGCTGGCAAGAGCGCCGCGACCTCGCCGGTGGCGGCTGCGGCGATCTTCTTGGCGCGTTCGCTCTTGGCGGCGCAGGCGACATCGTCCTTGCTGTCTCCGACGGCGACTTGCGACGCGGCGTTGTTGCCAGACTGGCTCTCGCTGACATATACCGCGACCGCGCCGGCCAGCGCTCCCGCCACCAGGGCGGCGAGGATCAGGCGCGGGGCCGGGAAAAATCTGTTTCCGTCTGCCATGTTCTCAAAACTGCTCCGAGCACGGGTTTTATAGCCATGAGCGACAAGAAGACCAGCAACCAGATGTGGGGCGGACGATTTGCCTCGGGTCCGGCCGCGATCATGGAAGCAATCAACGCATCGATCTCGTTCGACCGCAAACTCTATGCGCAGGACATCAGAGGTTCGATCGCCCATAGCGCGATGCTGGCGCAAACGGGCATTATTTTGGCGGCCGATCAAGAGAAAATCGCTCACGGCCTGAACACGATCCTGAAAGAGATCGAGGCGGGCACGTTTGAATTCTCGACCAGGCTGGAAGACATCCACATGAACGTCGAGGCCCGCCTCGCCGAGCTGATCGGTCCGGCCGCCGGCCGGCTGCACACGGCCCGCTCTCGCAACGACCAGGTTGCAGTGGACCTCCGGCTCTGGGTCAAGGACGAGTGCTTTCGCGTCGCCGAGGCCTTGAAGGGTCTCATCAGTGCGTTGCTGGAGCGGGCCGAGCAGCACGCCGCGACGGTGATGCCGGGCTTCACCCATATGCAGGCGGCGCAGCCGGTGACATTCGGCCACCACTGCATGGCCTATGTCGAGATGTTTTCGCGCGACCTGTCGCGGGTGCGCGACGCCATCGAACGCATGGACGAGAGCCCGCTCGGTGCAGCAGCCCTTGCCGGCACCAGCTTTCCGATCGACCGCCACCAGACCGCCAGTGCGCTCGGCTTCCGCGAGCCCATGCGCAATTCGCTGGACAGCGTCTCGGACCGCGATTTCGCGCTGGAATTCCTGGGACTGGCGGCCATATGCGCCACGCATCTGTCGCGGCTGGCGGAAGAAATCATCATCTGGTCAACGCCGCAATTCGGCTTCATCAGGCTGTCGGACAGCTTCTCCACCGGCTCCTCGATCATGCCGCAGAAGAAGAACCCCGACGCCGCCGAACTGGTGCGCGGCAAGACCGGGCGCGTCACCGGCCATCTGGTCGGCCTGCTGACGGTGATGAAGGGCATGCCTTTGACCTATGGCAAGGACATGCAGGAAGACAAGGAATCGGTGTTCGATGCCGCCGAGACGCTCGACCTGATGCTGGCGGCGATGACCGGCATGGTCTCCGATATGACGGTGAACGCGGCGGCGATGAAGAAGGCTGCCGGCTCCGGCCACGCAACCGCGACCGACCTTGCCGACTGGCTGGTGCGCACGCTCGGCCTGCCGTTCCGGGAAGCGCATCATGTCACGGGACGGGCGGTGGCGCTGGCCGAAGAGAAGAAACTGAGCCTGGAGAAGCTTGCGCTGGAAGACTTGCAGTCGATCCACCCCGGCATCACGAAGGACATCTTTTCGGTGCTGGCCGTGCAGAACTCGGTGAAGAGCCGCACCTCCTTCGGCGGCACCGCACCGTCGGAAGTCAGGAAGCAGATCCGCTACTGGAAAAAGCGGCTGGCCAAGGCGTGATGCCGGACATTGCGGCCAGCCATATCCCGGATATTGCAACCGCCAATATCCAGGATATTGCAACGGCAATATCCGGGGTGCAATGCGCCGAGAACTCGGCTAAAAGCAGCGGCGGAAAAAAGTTTCGGACGGATGGATCGATGACCGGAAGCAGGATTTTGGTGACACTGACGCTGCTTGCGGCGCTTGCCGCCGTTACGGCTTGCGGCAGAAGGTCCGGTCTCGACACGCCTTACGAGGCGGCCGTGCAGGCACGCAAGGACGCCGAGAAGGCCCACCAGCCTGTGCCGCCGGAACCGGAAAAACCGGTCGCGGACAAGAAGTTCATTCTCGACCCGCTGCTCTAGAGCCGGTCAGAGCGGTTTAGAGTGCTAAACCCGCTCCTACCCTGCTCCAACTTTTCGGAACCACTCTCGTGAACCATTTCGACTACCGCGACGGCGTGCTTCATGCCGAGGACGTGGCGATATCGGACATCGCCGCAACCGTCGGCACGCCATTCTACTGCTATTCGACGGCCACGCTGACCAGGCACTACCACGTCTTCGTCCAGGCATTTGCCGGGCTCGATGCACTGGTCTGCTACGCCATGAAGGCGAATTCCAATCAGGCGGTGCTCAAAACCCTGGCCAGGCTCGGCGCCGGAGCCGACGTGGTGTCGGAAGGCGAGTTGCGGCGCGCGCTGGCAGCCGGCATCCCGGCCAGCAAGATCCTGTTCTCCGGCGTCGGCAAGACCGCGCGTGAGATGGACTTTGCGCTGACAGCCGGCATCCTGTGCTTCAACGTCGAATCCGAGCCCGAACTCGAACTGCTCTCGTCGCGCGCCGTTGCCCTGGGCAAGGTGGCGCCGGTCTCGCTGCGCATCAATCCGGATGTCGACGCCAGGACGCACAAGAAGATCTCGACAGGCAAAGCCGAGAACAAGTTCGGCATCCCATGGCAGAAGGCGCGTCAGGTCTATGCGCGCGCGGCTGAATTGCCGGGCATCAAGGTCACCGGCATCGACACCCATATCGGCAGCCAGATCACCGAGCTGCAACCCTTCGACGATGCCTTCGCGCTTTTGGTGGAACTGGTCGGCGCGCTGCGCGCCGACGGCCATGCCATCGAGCATGTCGATCTCGGCGGCGGTCTCGGCATTCCCTACCGCGTCGACAACAACCCGCCACCGCTCCCCGACGCCTACGCGCAGATCGTCCGCAAGCACGTCACCAAGCTTGGCTTGAAGGTGATGTTCGAGCCGGGCCGGCTGATCGTTGGCAATGCCGGTATCCTCGTCTCGCAAGTGATCTTCGCCAAAGAAGGCGATGCCAAGAATTTCCTCGTCGTCGACGCCGCCATGAACGACCTGATCCGGCCGACGCTCTACGACGCTTTCCACGACATAAGACCGGTGGTGCTGCCCCCCGCCGACGCGCCGCGCATGACGGTCGATATCGTCGGCCCGGTCTGCGAGACCGGCGACTATCTCGGCCTCGACCGCGACCTGCCAAGGCTCAAGTCCGGCGACCTGGTCGCCATCGCCACCGCCGGCGCCTATGGCGCGGTACAGGCGGGCACCTACAACACCCGCCTGCTGGTGCCGGAAGTGCTGGTCGACGGCGATCGTTTCCACGTCGTGCGCCCGCGCCAGACCTATGACGAACTGATCGGGCTGGATTCGATCCCCGACTGGCTTGCATAGAAGCCGCCGAAGGCGGTCCTAGCTATAGCCGGTTCTGGATGAGCGCTCTTGTCTCAGCGATCCTGTCCTCGTCGCGGCGATAGAATGTCCATTGCTTGATGCGCTTGGCCCGTAACAGCCCTGCCTGGGTGAGCACACGCA
This sequence comes from Mesorhizobium sp. B2-1-3, assembly GCF_006442495.1. Taxonomy (NCBI): domain Bacteria; kingdom Pseudomonadati; phylum Pseudomonadota; class Alphaproteobacteria; order Hyphomicrobiales; family Phyllobacteriaceae; genus Mesorhizobium; species Mesorhizobium sp. B2-1-3. Next base: position 58,211 of record NZ_VFWL01000018.1, on the reverse strand, counting down.
TGTGCTCGCTGAGCGTCGCCTGGGTAATGCCGAGCTTTTCGGCGATCAGCAGCGCACAGACGCCGTCCTCGACCAGATCGCCATCCGCCTGGGCCGGGAAATGCGCGCGCGGATCCTTCAGCCAGTCGAGGATCCGCAGCCTTCGTTCGTTGGCAATCGCCTTGAACACGTCAACCTCTTGCATTTAGGCATTTTGCCAAGTTACTAATTGCTGTCAATCCCAAGGAGATGGCCATGACCAACGGCAACACCATAACGCGCGAACGCATCGCGATGATGGAACCGCGCATCCGTCGCTATGTGCGCCACACGCCGGTGCTGCGCGTCGACATGGCCGACTTCAACCGGCCGCCGCTGGCGGTCGATCTCAAACTCGAATGCCTGCAGCATTCCGGTTCGTTCAAGGCGCGCGGCGCGTTCACCAATCTTCTCGAGCGGCAGGTCCCCGGGGCCGGTGTCGTCGCCGCCTCGGGCGGCAATCATGGAGCGGCGGTGGCGTATGCCGCCATGCGTCTCGGCCACAGGGCGACCATCTTCGTTCCGGAGGTGAGCCCGCCGGCCAAGCTGGAGCGCATTCGCAGCTACGGCGCCGAGCTGGTCGTCGGCGGCGCCCGCTATGCCGAGGCGCTGGCCGCCAGCGAACGTTTCGCCGAGCAAACCGGCGCCTTGCAGATCCACGCTTTCAACCAGGAGGAAACGCTTATCGGGCAAGGCACGCTCGGGCTGGAAATCGAGAACGACCTGCCTGAGATCGACACTTTGCTGGTCGCCGTGGGCGGCGGCGGCCTGATCGGCGGCATCGCCGCCTGGTTCGCCGGCCGTATCCGCATCGTTGCCGTAGAACCCGAGGGCGCGCCGACACTCTATCGCGCCCTCGAGGCCGGCCATCCGGTCGATGCGCCGGCCGAGGGCATCGCCGCCGATTCCCTGGCGCCCAAACGCGTCGGCGAGATGATGTTCCCGATCGCCGAGGCCTTCGTGGAACGCTCCATCCTGGTCAGCGACGACGAGATCGTCGTCGCCCAGAAGGCGCTGTGGGACCGGGTGCGGATCATCTCGGAACCCGGTGGCGCCGCGGCGTTCGGCGCCATCCTGTCCGGCCGCTATGCGCCGGCACCCGGCGAACGGCTCGCCGTCCTGGTCTGCGGCGCGAACGCAAACCCGGCGAAATTCTGATCGCTGCGCCTTTCTCTCCTTCACGTTTTTCAGGAACTGCCTCGCCTTCGCCGCGTTTGCTGGGTATTCTTCGAGTCGTGAGGTTCGGGCCATCCCGCCCGCTCCCGTGGAAGGGCCGATGACGGAACGACCGATCTTCAGCAGCGATCGCGGTCTCGCCGGGCGCCTGGCGCTCAGCCGGCTGGCGACGCGGGTGTCGATGATGGTCGAACGGGGCTGGCCGCTCCTGCTGCCGCTTCTCGTCGTCGCCAGCCTGTTTCTCAGCATTTCCTGGCTAGGGCTTTTCCCGCGCCTGCCCGATGCCGCGCGCATCGGGCTGGTCGCCGCCTTCGGCGTCGCGACACTGGCCGCGCTCTACCCGCTACGCTTTTTCCGCATGCCGGGCGGCGCCGAGATCGACCGCCGCATCGAGGCGGCCAACCATTTGCTGCACCACCCCGTCCAGACCCAGACGGACCGGCCGAGTGGTCGCGAAAGCAGCTTCTCGCAGGCTCTGTGGCGCGAGCACCAGAAGCGCATGGCCGACAGGCTCGACAGCCTCGGCGCCGACGTGCCGCGCACGCGCGTGCCGGAACGCGATCCCTGGGGGTTGCGTGCCGTGGCGGCGCTTCTGCTCGTCACCGCCTTCGCTTTTTCCTTCGGACCGACCGGTGGCCGGATAGCCGACGCGTTCCGCGCCCAGGACGCGCATGACGCCGTGCCGCCGCGCATCGATGCATGGGTGACGCCGCCCGTTTATACCGGCAAGCCGCCGATCTTCCTGACCGCAGACGCCAACCAGGCGGCGCCGGCTTTCCACGTTCCCGAAGGCAGTGATGTTTCGCTGCGCGTCACCGGCGGCTCGGGCGAGGAGACGCTTGCCTATGCCGACAAGAATGGCAATGCCCGCGCCATCGATCCCGCCGACCCGCAGACGGCCGCGGCCAAGCCGGCCGCAAGCCCGGCAGCGCAGTCCAAAGTACGCCAGTTCATCGGCAAGCTGACGAGCGATGGCACGCTGACGCTGAAGTCGGGCGAGGACCAACTCGGCCGTTGGGCCTTCGCGGTGATCCCGGACAAGCCGCCGCAGATCCGTTTCGTCGGCGAGCCGAAGCGCGCTGTCAACGGCGCTTTCGAGCTCAATTACCAGATCGACGACGATTATGGCGCCGCCAACGCCAAGGCCGTGTTCGCGCTCGCCGATCCGCAGGCTCCCGATGCGCGTCCGCTCTACGGTCCGCCTGACATGCCGCTGACGCTGCCGCGCCGCGGCGGCAAGGCGAATGCCGCCAGGACCTCGAAGGACCTGACCGAACACGTCTGGGCTGGCGCCGAGATCAAGCTGACGCTGGTCGCCACCGACGATGCCGGGCATACGGCGAGCAGCGAAACCAAGACGTTGGTGATGCCGGAGCGGCCGTTCTCCAATCCGCTGGCGCGTGCCGTTATCGAGCAGCGCCGCCTGCTGGCGCTCGACGCCAACGCCAAGCCGCGCGTGCTCGACCTGATGGATGCGATCACGCTGCGGCCCGAGGACACGTTCGACAACATGTCCCACTACCTCGCCATCATGAGCGCGCGCAGCCGGTTGAAGATGGCCGACAGCGACGACCAGTTGCGCAACGAGGTCTCCTATCTCTGGGAAATCGCGCTCGGCATCGAGGAGGGCAATCTCTCGGCTGCCGAGAAGCGGCTGCGCCAGGCGCAGCAGGCGTTGCAGGATGCTATCAAGAACGGCGCCAGCGACGCGGAGATCGAAAAGGCGATGAAGGAACTGCGCGAGGCGATGAACCAGTTCCTGCAGGAATTCGCCGAGCGCGCCAAGCAGAATCCCAACGCCCCGCAGATGCAGCAGAACGGCCAGGAACTACGCCAGAGCGACATCGACCGCATGATGGACCAGATCGAGAACCTGGCGAAGTCCGGCGATCGCGACAAGGCGCAGCAATTGCTGTCGCAGCTGCAGGACATGATGAACAACCTCCAGGCCGGCCGCCAGCAGCAGGGTGGCCAGCAGGACAGCCAGATGCGCCAGCAGATGGACAAGCTCGGCGACATCCTGCGGCGCCAGCAGGAGATGATGAACGACACCTTCCGCATGGACCAGATGCAACGCGGCGAGCGCCAGCGCGGCCAGAACCGCGATGAACAGTTCGGCGAAGGCGGCGGCGAGGGTCAGGACAGACCGGGCGCAGGCGAGAACCGCGATCCGCTCGCCGGGCAAAAGCCGATGACGCCGCAGGAATTCGCCGATGCGCTGAAGCAGTTGCAGGAAGGCCAAGGCCAGCTGAAGAACGACCTTGAGCAGTTGAAGAAGGGGCTCGAGGGCATGGGCATGGAGCCCAATGAAGGCTTTGGCGAGGCCGGCAAATCAATGGGCAATGCCGAGCAGGCCCTGGGCGATGGTGAAGGTGATCAGGCCGTTGGCCACCAGGGGCGCGCGCTGGAGGCGCTGCGCAAGGGCGCCAAGGACATGATGAAGCAGATGCAGGCGATGCAGGGCGACGAAGGCGGCAGCCAGGAAGGCGGTCGCCAGCAGAACGCCGATCGCGATCCGCTCGGCCGGCCGCGTGCCAGCCAGGGTCCCGATTTCGGCGATTCGGTGAAGGTGCCGGACGAGATCGACGTGCAGCGCGCCCGCCAGATCCTGGAAGCGATCCGCAAGCGGCTCGGCAATGCGCTCAGCCCCGATATCGAGCGCAGCTATCTGGAACGGCTGCTGGAACTGAAATAGGGATCGCCGCCGCGGCATCCGCTGGGAGCGGCTGCAACATCATGCCCAAACTCGGCACAGTGACGCCCATCCTGCGCATCTTCGACATTGCCAAGGCCCACGAGTTTTACGTCGGCTTCCTCGGCTTCCAGGTGCTGTGGGAGCACCGCTTTGACGACAACGCGCCGCTTTACATGGCGGTCGGCCGTGACGGCTGCATCCTGCATCTGAGCGAACACCATGGCGACGGCGCGCCCGGCATCGCCATCCGCATCAAGGTCGAGGACATCGCCGCCCTGCATCGCGAACTGATCGGCAGAGCATACCGTTTCGCCAGGCCGGGCCTGGAAGAGACGCCGTGGAAGACCCGCGAGGTGTCGGTTGCCGATCCGTTCGGCAACCGGCTGCATTTCTACGAGGATGCGGCCGGCTGAGTCTGCCTGTTGACGAACGCCTCGCGGATCGCCTCTTGCATGCCGTCGATCGCCTCGCCCGACGCATTCGGGTTGCGATGCATCACCACATTCGAGGAATCGATGTCGCCGAAACCGTCGGCGGACGTCAACTCGCGGCAGCCGTCCGGAATGTTGCTGCGCGAAATCGGTGCGATCGCCAGTCCCGAGGTGACGGCAAGCTTCAGGCCGCCGGTCGTGTCGCTGGTGTAGGCGACACGATAGCCGAGCCCGCGCTGCTCGAGCGATTTGATGGCGAAATCCTTGCACCAGCCGGCCCGGTTATAGAGCGCGATCGGCACCGGACGCTCCTCATGCATGTTATGCAGGATCGATGTCACCCACACCGTCGGATCGTTCATCAGCACTTCGCCGCCTGAAGGATCCTGCCATTCGAACACCACGCAAAGATCGAGTTCGCCGGCGGCAAGCGCCGCTATCTGCGCCCCCGAATGGGCATAGCGCACGGTGACCTCGACCTTGGTGTGACGCTTCGAGAACGCGCCGAGCGCGCGCGACAGGATGGCATGGCCGTATTCTTCCGGAATGCCGATCCGCACCGGCCCGCCGAGCGGCGCCGCCGCCATCGACGCGGCCGTCTCGTCGAGCAGTGAGACGATGCGGCGGGCATTGACAATCAGCTCGCCGCCGCGCCGCGTCAGCGCCACGCCGCGCGACCCGCGCTCGAACAGGCTGTCGCCGATGACGCTTTCGAGCTTCTTCATCTGCATCGAAACCGCCGATTGGGTGCGGCCGGCCTGCTCGGCCGCCTTGGTGAAATTGCCTGCTTCGACAATGGCCACGAAGGTGCGCAGGAGATCGCTGTCGAGAGTGGGTCGCATCCCGTCCGCCATAAGGAATTTTGATTGCTGGTATCATTCCAATTCGTTTGCAACATGTCAAACACGGGATGATAGTTGCTACACCCATTGGATATGTGGCTGAGGATTCGGCCACGGCCCAATCAAGAGTCCTCACTCATGCCCGCTGCCCGAAACGGTGGCGGGTTCTTTTTAGCTTGCTGCAAGCTTGCTTGCGCCCTGGTACGGGAGCTTGGGATCCTCATGCGCAATCGGATGGTGCTCGGCATGCTGAGCCTGTGCCTGGGCGTGTTGGTCTTCTCGCTGCAAGACCCGCTCGTCAAGGCGGTGTCGGGCGGCTACTCCGTGACCGAGGTGATGGCCATCCGCGCGATCGTCGCCCTGCCGATCCTGATTGTCCTCGTCCATGCCGATGTCGGGCTGCGAGCGATCCTGTCGCGGCGGTTCGGCATGCTGACCATGCGCGCCTTCATTCAGTTCACCTCCTACACCATGTACTACCTCGCCATCGCCGCCTTGCCCCTGGCCGATGCCGTGGCGCTCTATTTCATGGCCCCGCTCTGCATCATGGTGCTGGCCGGGCCCTATCTTGGCGAACGGGTCTCCTGGCAGGCGCTGGCGACCGTGTTGATCGGGCTGCTTGGCGTCGTCGTGATGCTGCGCCCGGGTGCGGGACTGTTCGACTGGGCGGCGCTGCTGTCGCTGGGCTCCGCGGTGCTCTACGGCTTCTCGCAACTGATGGCGCGTAAGATCGGCGACACCGAATCTTCGACTGTGATGGCTTTCTACCAGAACGGTGCCTATCTCGCCGGCGCCGCACTGGTCGCAAGCCTGTTCTGGCTTGCCGGCATCAATCATGCCGCCCATCCCAGCCTGGAATTCCTGGTGCGGCCCTGGCTGTGGCCGACGCTGCCGGATTTCCTCAAGATGGCCGCCTGCGGCTTCGTCGCCTCCGCCGGCATGATCTTGCTGTCGCAGGCCTACCGGATGGCGCCGGCAAACCGCGTCGCCACCTTCGAATACACCGGCATCCTGTGGTCGCCGCTGTGGGGTTTTCTGTTCTTCGCCGAAGTGCCGCGGTCGACGACCGTGATCGGCGCCGCCCTTATCATCGGCGCCGGCCTGCTTGCGCTCAACACCGGACGGCGCAAGCTCCCCGTACTCGTCGCTGCCGATCCCGCCTGATCAGGCGAAAATGCTCAGCGCCCGTTCGACGCGTGAACGGATTTCGGCCAGCGTGAACGGCTTCTGCACGACGTCGAGGATGATGCCGTTCAGTTCCTCGGCGCGCTCGCGCTGATCGGCATAGCCGGTCATCAGCAGGATCTTCATCGACGGGAAAAATGCCGAAGCTGCAATCGCCATCTCGATGCCGTCCATCTCGGGCATGCGGATGTCGGAGACGACGAGATCGTAGCCGCCCTTCGCGGCGCGTATCAGCGCCAGTCCTTGCGCGCCGTCGGCGGCGATGTCGATTGCGTGCCCGGCGCGTTCGAGCGCCCGGGCTGCGAGGGTGCGGACGGACTCATCGTCCTCAACGATCAGAAGCTTTGCCATGGCCGGCATGTTTGGCGAGCAAACGTTGACTTTTTCTGAAGGGCCCGGCGCTCCGGCATGGGTTATTTTCTTGAAGCCGTTAAGGCCTTTTTCAGTATTTGCCGCTGCCTCACGCATCGCCTTTGACGACGCCGACGAACGGCAGTTCGCGAAAGGCGTGCGCGACATCCATGCCGTAGCCGACGACGAAATAGTCGGGGCAGTCGAATCCGACATAATCGGCATTGAGGGTGGTCTGGCGACGCATGCGCTTGTCGAGCAGCACCGCGATGGCGCAGCTTCTGGCGCCGCGTGACAGCATCAGGTCGCGGGTGAAGCTCAGCGTTTTGCCCGACTCCAGAATGTCGTCGATCAGAAGCACGTCGCGGCCGGCGACCTCGTTGTCGATGTCGCGCAGCACCCTCACCTCGCCGCTTGTGGTGCCGGCGCCGTAGCTGGAGATGAAGATGAACTCGACCTCTGGCGACAGGCCGACATCATGCATGGCGCGGATAAGGTCTGCGGCGAAGATGAACGAGCCCTTCAGCACCGAGATCACCAGAAGATCGTGATAGTCGTGCCCGGCGATCTCCTTGGCGAGTTCGAGATTGCGTCGGGCGATGGCCGACGCCGAAAACAGGACCTCGATGTCCTTGCCGCGCACAACTGGCATTCTTCGTCCCTTCAAGATTTTCAAAGGCCTTCGCGCACAGGAAGCGCTGACATCAGCCGTTTGCGGGCCGGCCTCACCTGTCGCACATGCTATTCCGCGAAGGTGACCGACACCGTCCTTACGCCGTTTCTAGGGACGTCGAGCCGGCTGGCAAAGCCGAATCTTTCACTTGGCGCCAATGAGCGGCTGGATGTCCCCAAAGTATAGCGCGTTGTGCGCCCGTCATTGCCGGTGACGCGGATCTCGAGCGGCGGCAGCGTCGCCGGACTTGCACCGTCATTCGCGGCCTCGCCGTCGACGAACAGCACGGGGTTCGCCCCAGACGCGTCCACGCGGGACGTCACCCCTGAAATGCTCAACGCCGAGCCCGGTCCGCCCGCGAGGGGCGGCGCCTGGCGCACCAGTGCGTGCCCGCCGGAAACCCAGAAGGCGGCAAAGACGGCGCCGATACCGGCGATCCAGAAGATCGGCCCGCCGCGCGGCGCCGGTGGCCGCACCGGCGGCGGCTCGGGCTTGCGCAGCATGTCCATGCCTTCGAGGGATGGCATGGACATCACGCGCCGCGGTGAAATGGCCTCGGCATGGGGCGCGGCCCGCGGCACCACCACATAGTCGGCATCGACGATATCCGCCGCGCCAGCGCGCAGGATACGCTCCGGCGCGGCATTTGCCGGCGGATCGGTCATGATTTCGCCGGAAACCGGGCGCGCGGTTCGATCCTCAGCCATCATGGCCCCAGCATTGCAGCACGTTCGCTTTTCGTTTCTTTTGCGTAAAGGCAAATGGTTAATGCTTCCCCACCGGAGCCCTTGTGACGAGCCGAAACAACCCGCTAATTAACCGCCGGTTAACCATGCCGGCCGATGGTCTTTTCCCAGAACAGGCCGGCTTGCCGCCGACGGATTCCGATTTCAGGTCAAATCGACCTGAAATCTGAATCCGCCTCCGAATTAGAGTGATAGAGCATGATGTCGCCCGAAAACCGCCTCACACTTTTCGGCATCACGCTCTAGGAATTTCAGGTCGCCGAAAGTGATTCGCTTCGAAAATGTCGGCCTCCGCTATGGCATGGGTCCGGAAATCCTCCGCGACATTTCCCTGCACATACCGGAGCGCTCGTTCCAGTTCCTGAGCGGGCCTTCGGGCGCCGGCAAGACGACGTTGCTGCGGCTTCTCTTCATGTCGCTGAAGCCGACGCGTGGGCTGATCACCATCTTCGGCAAGGACCGCTCGCGCATCTCGCGCGCCGAACTGCCGCATCTCAGGCGCCGCATCGGCGTGGTGTTCCAGGATTTCCGCCTGCTCGACCACATGACCACCTATGAGAATGTCGCGTTGCCCTTGCGCGTGCGCGGGCGCGAGGAAGCGAGCTATCGCACCGACGTCACCGAGCTGTTGAAATGGGTCGGGCTCGGCGAACGCATGCATGTGCTGCCGCCGGTCCTGTCGGGCGGCGAGAAGCAGCGGGCCGCGATCGCCCGCGCCCTGATCGAGCAGCCGGAGATCCTGCTGGCCGACGAGCCGACCGGCAATGTCGATCCGCCGCTGGCGCGACGCCTGCTCAGGCTCTTCATCGAACTCAACCGCCTGGGCACCGCCGTGGTGATCGCGACCCACGATCTCGGCCTGATGGAGCAGGTCGATGCGCGCCGCATGATCCTGGCCGGCGGGAGGCTTGATATCTATGACTGAGCTTTCCGCCGAACACCTCGACGCACAGGCCGACGAAGCGGCCGCGCCAAGGCCGCGCGTCCAGCGCAAGATGGCGCCCATCGTGCCGGCGCAGAACATCGCCGGCCGCGCCCTGGTGCTGGTCATCGCCATCATGACCTTCCTGTCCTGCCTGACCTTCGGCGCGGTTACCCTGGTGCGCGACACCGCCTCGGTCTGGGAAAACCAGATCTCGCGCGAGGCGACGATCCAGATCAAGCCGGTCGACGGCCTCGACATGGAGGCAGCTCTTGCCCAGGCCTCGCAGATCGCCGGCGAATTCCCCGGCGTGAAGGCGACCAGGATCATCGACCGCGACGCCACCGCCAGATTGCTGGAGCCCTGGCTGGGTTCGGGCCTCAACATCGACGAGCTGCCGGTCCCGCGGCTGATCATCGTCACCATCGACGAGAACAACCCGCCCGATTTCACCGCCATGCGCGCCGCGATCACGCCGAAGCTGCCAAGCGCATCGCTTGACGATCACCGCACCTGGGTCGACCGGCTGGTGGCCATGGCCCGCACCACGGTGACCATCGGTATCGCGGTGCTGGCGCTGATGCTCTCGGCGACGGTGCTGACCGTGGTGTTCGCCACGCGCGGCGCCATGGCCGGCAACGGCCACATCATCGAGGTGCTGCATTTCGTCGGCGCCGAAGCGCGTTTCATCGCCCGCGAGTTCCGCCGCCATTTCCTGATCACCGGCATGAAGGGCGCGGCCGCCGGCGGAGCCGCCGCGGTCGCCGTCTTCATCGTCTTTTCCTGGTGGTCCTCGCGCAACATGGCGACCCCGCAGGCCGACCAGGCGACTGCGCTATTCGGCAACTTCGCCATCGGCTCGGCCGGCTATCTCGGTGTCGTGCTGATGGTGCTGGTCATCGGCGCGCTGACGGCTGCAACCTCGCACGCCACCGTCGTCGCCTATCTCAGCGACATCGACGTGCGCCAGCCTGAAGCATGACGACGTCGAATGACCAGGATCGATCACGCATGAAGAACCGCCGTAACGCAAATTGCGATTTTTACCTACCAAAGGCCGCATTTCGGGATTAACCATGCCATGATGGAGGTGCGGGACTCGACCAGTACCGTTGGACCGATGCCGGCGTTGGCGGCGCGTCCGCATGGACGCGGCCGTGTTTCGGCCATGCTGCGCGTTTCTTCTTTCGCCTTGCTTGCCCTGGTCGCCCTGTTTGCCGGCGGCTTCGGCTGGTTCGCCAACACCGTCAGCCATCTGACCACCCCTGCCAACCCGGCCAAGGCAGACGCGATCATCGTGTTGACCGGCGGCCAATCGCGCCTCGATGCGGCGATGGAACTGCTGGCGTCCGGCAAGGGCGCGCGGCTTTTGATTAGCGGTGTGCATCCCTCCGCCAGCCGGCGTCAGCTTCAGGCCGCGACCGGCGGTGACATCAGGCTGTTTTCCTGCTGCGTCGACATCGACCGCGCCGCGCTCGACACGATCGGCAATGCCGAGGAAAGCGCCAAATGGGTCGAGAGCCATGCCTATGGCACGGTGATCCTCGTCACCAACAATTACCACATGCCGCGCAGCCTGCTGGAAATGGGCCGGCTGCTGCACAAGGCCAAGCTCGAACCCTATCCGGTGGTCAACAGCAATCTCGACAATGGCGGCTGGCTGACCAAGCCGCGGGCATTGCGCGTGCTGTTCACCGAATACAATAAATATTTGCTGGCATTGGCGCGCGGCATCGTTCCGGTGAAGCCGACGCCGGACGGCATCGCGTTGGCCGAGATCGCCGCCGGCAGCTGAACCTGCTCGTCATTTGGTGACGACGGATCCCGGCGCCTGCCGCAGGCGTGCGACTTCCTGTTCGAGCCGTTCGATCCGCCTGTCCCGTTCGGCCAGCGCCGCCGCCACATCGGCGGCCTCGAAACGCTGCGGAATGTGCTGCGGACAATTGGCATCCCAGGTCGCCACGGTGAACAGAATGACCTGTTCGGGCCGCGCCGCATAATCCGGCGGCATCAGCCTCGCCGTCAGCTCGGCGTCGCCCTCCACCACGCGCGCGCTGCCCCAGATCTTGACGCGCTGGCGATGGGCATAGTCGATGAGGAACAGGAAGGCCTGCGGATTGTCGGCCAGATTGCCCTGGGTGATGAACTGTCTGTTGCCGGCGAAATCGGCGAAGCCGATCGTCTTTTCATCGAGCACCTTGAGGAAGCCGGCGGGCCCGCCGCGATGCTGGATATAGGGCTGGCCGACGCCGTTGGCCGTCGACAGGAAGACGCTGGTCTGCATCTCGATGAAGGCCGCAAGGTCCGATGTAATCACCGACTGCCAGCCACCGCGCTCCTCGACCCGGGAATAGGCTTGGCGCGAGCCCTTGCGGGCCTGGATCGCCTTGACGGTCGGCGTGAAAGCCACGTCGCTGGTGAAAGCATGCGCGCCCATCGATAGCCTTTCTTGCCCGGAGGGGTTAGAGCCCGAGTTCCGACAGCGACGGATGGTCGTCGGGCCGCCGGCCGAGCGGCCAGTGATATTTACGGTCGGCAGTGCCGATCGGCAGGTCGTTGATGCTGGCGATGCGCAGCCGCATCAGCCCGTGTTCGTCGAATTCCCAGTTCTCATTGCCATAGCTGCGGAACCAGGAGCCGCTGTCGTCGTGCCACTCATAGGCGAAACGCACGGCGATACGGTTGCCGTGGAAAGCCCAGACCTCCTTGATCAGCCGGTAGTCGAGCTCCCGGCTCCATTTGCGCGTCAGGAAAGCCTGGATGGCATCGCGGCCTTGCAGAAACTCGGCACGATTGCGCCAGCGGCTGTCCGCCGTATAGGCAAGTGCGACACGGGCTGGATCGCGCGAGTTCCAGGCATCCTCGGCCATGCGCGCCTTCTGCGCGGCGGTTTCCGCGGTGAATGGCGGCAGCGGCGGGCGATCTTGCGACATGACAATTCCTTTCTTGACCCAGGCCGTCTGCGTCACGCCCAACATGGAGGCTTCCATCAAGCAGATGTAGATGCCATATTTGTAATCTATCCTTCCAATTTCCGGAAGAATCGATGGACCGGCTCGAAGCCATGTCGCTTTTTGTCGCCGCGGCGGAGGCCGGCAGCCTGTCTGCCGCCGCGCGCCGTTTTCGCATTCCGCTGGCGACGGTCAGCCGCAAGGTTTCCGACCTGGAACGGCATCTCAAGACCCGCCTTCTGAACCGCTCCACCCGCCGGCTGACGCTGACCGATGCGGGCCAGGCCTATCTTGCCGCCTGCCGCCGCATCCTGGGCGAGGTCGGCGAGGCCGAGCGCATGGCGGCCGGCGAATACAGCGCCCCGACGGGCGAACTGGCCATCACCGCGCCGGTCGTCTTCGGCCGCCTGCACGTGCTGCCGGTCGTGACCGGCTTCCTCGCCGCCTATCCCGACGTGGACATCCGCCTGACGCTGGCCGACCGCATAACCCGGTTGGTCGAGGACCATTTCGACCTCGCCATCCGCATCGGCCGGCTTCCCGACTCCAGTTTTGTCGCCATGCGGATCGGTACGATCCGCCGTGTCGTTTGCGCGAGCCCCGGCTATCTGGCCGAACGCGGCGCCCCGACGGCGCTTGCGGACCTCGAGGCCCACAGCTGCATTACCTTCGAAGGGCCGGGCGCGCTCTCGACATGGAGCTTCACCGTCGGGAAGGCCGAGATGCCGATTCGGGTCCGCTCGCGGCTTCAGGTCAACACCGCCGAAGCTGCGATCGATGCGGCGCTCGCCGGCGTCGGGCTGACGAGGGTGCTGTCCTACCAGGTCGACGCGGCGGTGCGGTCAGGCGCGCTGCGCGTGCTGCTGCGGGAGTTCGAACCGGAACCCTGGCCGGTAAGCCTGGTGCACGCAGGCCACGGCTTGCTGCCGGTCAAGCTGCGCGCATTTCTTGACTTCGCCGCCCCGCGCCTGAAAGAAAGACTGGCGCGGCTGATGTAGCGCGGCTGGGCCGTGGGCGAAGCCGAAACGTCTTTCGGCGCCGTTCGGGGGCATCTTCGGCCATTTCCTTTTTGCGCCCGCTTGGTGTAACCAACGCACACCTCCTTACCGGGCCTCCCCCAATGCTCCAAGTCCGATCGCTGGCGTTCAACTTCGTCTTCTACGTCAATCTGATCGTCCAGATGATCCTCTGGACTCCCTATTATTTCCTGTCGCCGCGCCATCGCGCCTGGTTCGTGCCGAAATTCTGGTCGCGCACCTCGATGTGGCTCTACGACAAGATCGCCGGGACCAAGAGCGACATCATCGGGGTGGAAAATCTGCCCGAAGGTTCCTTCATCCTGGCGCCCAAGCACCAGTCCTTCTGGGACGCGATCGCCTTCTTCCCCTATCTCCAGGATCCACTCTACATCCTGAAGCGCGAGCTGACCTGGATTCCGTTCTTCGGCTGGTACATCCTGAAAATGCGCATGATCCCGGTCGACCGCGGCAGCCGCTCCAAGGCGCTGAAGGCGGTGGTTGCGGCGACCAAGGAAGAAATCGCGCGCAACCCGCGGCAGCTCATCATCTATCCCGAAGGCACCCGCCGCGCGCCCGGCGACGAACCCGCCTACAAATACGGCATCGTCGAAATCTATGCGCAGCTCGGCATTCCCGTGGTGCCGGTCGCCCATGTTGCCGGCCTCTATTGGCCGCGCCGCAAGTTCCTGCGCTATCCCGGCACCATCAAGGCGCGCTTCCTGCCGCCGATCCCGCCGGGCCTGGACAAGGAGGAATTCATGCGGCGGCTGATCGGCGAAACCGAAACCGCCTGCGACCAGTTCCTCATCGACGCGTCCCGTGCACCCAATCCGCCCGCCTTGCCGCCGACGGCGGTCAAGCGGCTGCGCGAACTCGGCGCCAAAGCCTGAAGTGCGGCCTTCGGCGCGCCGATGGCGGCTCGCGCAACGTTCAAGCGAACACAGCCAGTGCGGTCGTCAGCACCAGCGTCGCGGCAAAGACCAGATTGATGATGCGCGAAGCCACCGGCCTGCGAAGAAAGCGCGCGAAAGCAGCGCCCGCAAGCAGCCACACGGCATGGATGGCGACGATCATGAATGCGAGAGCGGTCAGCTTCGGCCCGGTGCCGATGGCGCCGGCGCCCGAATCCGCGGACGCGCCGGCGAACACCGCGGCGATGGCCACATAAGCCTTCGGGTTGGCCAACGCCAGCAGGAACCCGCCGGTGAATGTCGGTCGCGCGGCCTCGCCGGCATCCGCCGCCAGGGGCGGCGCGCTGGCAATCTTGAACGCGAGATAGAGGATATAGGCAGCCGACGCCGCGACAAGCAGCGGCGCGAGCGGCGGCATCGCGGCAAGCATGGCGCTCACCCCGCTTGCCACGACCAGAAGCACGGTGATCGTGCCCAGGATGACCCCCAAGGCGTAGCTCAGGGAACGGCGCAGGCCGAACGCCGCGCCGACGGCGGTGACGCTTATCGTCGCCGGTCCCGGGCTGCCCATGACGGCCGTGGCGGCAAGCATCAGCGCAACGAGCTGACGCCACATATCCGGCTGCGAAAAAAGCGGGCCTGCCATCCGCGCCTCCTGTCTTGCCAAGCGTCAATGACGGTATGGCAAGGTCGGGGCGACCGCCTTGGACGATCGTGCGCGCTGCTGACGGCTCAGCCGCTCGCCTTGTCGAGCTCGGCCATGTCGTCGGCGCTCAGCTCCAGCGACACCGCCTTGATCAGGCTGTCCATCTGTTCAGGCTTGGTGGCGCTGGCGATAGGCGCGGTGACGCCCGGCCGGGCAATGACCCAGGCAAGCGCCACTTCCGCCTGTTTGGCCGAATGCCTGGCGGACACCGCGTCGAGTGCCGCGAGGATGCGCATACCGCGCGCATTTAGGTAATCTTTCACGCCGCCGCCGCGCGGGCTTTGACCGAGATCGGCCTCGCTGCGGTATTTGCCACTCAAGAAACCCTTGGCCAGGCTGAAATAGGTGATCACGCCGATGTCCTCCGCCATGCAGAGATCGCGCAGCGGGCCATCGAACGACGAGCGGTCGTAGAGATTGTATTCCGGCTGCAGCACTTCATAGCGCGGCAGGCTGCGCAGGCTTGCCACGTCGAGCGCGGCGCGCAACTGGCCGGCGTCGAGATTCGAGCAGCCGGCATAACGGATCTTGCCCTTGGCGAGGAGCTTTTCATAGGCGCCGAGGGTTTCCTCATAGGGCGTGGTTGGATCCGGCCAGTGCGACAGATAAAGATCGATGAACTCGGTCTGAAGCCGCTTCAGCGATGCATCGACGGCCTTTTCGATGTAAGCGGCGGACAGGTCCTTGTGGCCCTGCCCCATGTCCGAGCCCACTTTGGTGATCACCACGACCTTATCGCGGTTGCCGCGGTCCTTCATCCATTTGCCGATGATGGTTTCCGATTCGCCGCCCTCGTGGCCGGGCACCCAGCGCGAATAGGCGTCCGCTGTGTCGACCGCGTTCAGGCCGGCGCCGACGAAGCGGTCGAGCAGGTCGAACGACGTCTTCTCGTCGGCGGTCCAGCCGAAGACATTGCCGCCCAGAACCAGCGGCGCGATGGAAAGGTCGGTGCGACCGAGACGGCGTTTCTGCAAGGCTGATCTCCGTGTTGGTGGGATTGGGCGGCTATCGCCCGTTGAGAGTCGGAGCCTAACCTAGGTCTCGCCGCATCGAGGTCAAAGACCTCGCCGGATTTTTCCGCAAGCCAGCGCTTCACAAAGGCGCGATCCGCCTCGCCACGTCTTCCAACCAGTGATCGCGGATGCCGAGCGCCCGGAGATGGTCCAGCGTGCTCGACACATAATCCTCATTATTGCCGGACTGGCCGACAGCGCCGCGCACCACATCAGCGGCGTGGGCCGCATCGAGCGCACCGGCATACTGCTCATGATTGCGGTCGACGATATAGGCCACGGCCTCGACCGTGCCGCCGCCGTCAAGGCGGACATTGAGCATGCGCTCGAGATAGACATTGGTGACCAGCTCGCGCTCACGCAGATAGGCGATGACCTCGTCCCGCAACTCGTTGGCCGTCGACGAGGATCGCGGCCAGCGCCGAGCGCGCTCCGGCAACGCGACGGATGAGGCTGCAATCGACGCCCTCCGCCTCGATGCCTGATATCAACTGGTCGCCGACCTGATCATCGCCGGCGCTCGCCCAAAGCCACACTTCGGCGCCCAGCCGGCGTGCGGCGCAGGCGGCACTCGTGGCCATGCCGGAAGCGATCTGGACGCCATCGGCGGCCATGAACTTGCCCTGATGGATGGGAAGCGCTTCGACGCGAAGAATGGTGTCGAGCGTCAGCGCGCCGACGCTCAGGAGTTTTGCCGGTCTGTCCATTGGGGATGCTTAGTCGACCGGCTTGATCTTGCCCAGCGGGATAAAGCCGAGCGAGGCCTTGCCCTTGACCACCTTGAGCGGCATCGACGGTTCGTTGCCGAGCAGCGCCAGGGCGGCAAAGCCTTGTTCGATCTGGTTCTTCTGTTCGGGTATGGCGGCGCCGAGAATGGCGGCCACGGCTTTCGGGTCTTTCAGTCTGATCATCAGATCGGCATCGACCAGGCCCTCGGCGTCGACCGACAGCGGCCCGGAAACGGTGACGTGCGCCGTGCCCGACGACAAATCGAGCCTGCGGATCTCGACGGCCTGGCCGCGCAGGCTTTTCAGTTGCGTGCCGATCAGGGCCAGGCCGTTCTTCAGCGTCGCCTCGCCACTGGCGTCGAGCGGCGGCAGGACGCGGCCCCCGATCGCATCGGGGTCGATCTCCAGATCGCCGAAGCTGCCGATATAGTCGATATCCCTGCCGTTCGGCTGCAGCTGGCCCGCCGCCTTGCCGGCGCTGAACAGTTGCACCGGATCGGTGTCGTCGGCCGGATCGGTCTGGCCGGACAGGCCCTCGGCCGTGAGCGAAATGCGTCGCGGCAGCGGCCATGAGAGCTTGACGTTGGCCTTAAGATCATCCCAGTCGATCCACAGCGGCACCATGCCCGGAACCGAGGTCCTGAGCGGACCGCGCAGGTCCGCGACCGGCGACAGCGGCTGGATGATCTGGGCGACGGCGTTGAAGGAGCCGGCAGAGGCGGCAAGGTTCTTGGCGTCGTCCTCATAAGCAAGATTGTCGCAGGAGACGGCGAAGCTCAGGGGATAACCGCTGACCTGGAGATTGGCGCAGCCGGCCTCGATGCCACTCTTGTTGAGCGTGGCGATCGCCTTGTCGGCTTCGCTCCGGACCCTGTCGGCGAGATAGAACCAGCCGCCGCTGTAGATGGCGAACAGCGCGATGACAAACGCTGCAAGCCAGAACAGGCGGCGGCGATGCTTCGGCTGGCGTTCGTCAGTGGACGTCATGCTGCGGTTCTCGTTCACGCATGGGGGCTGTGGGCGGGCTGTCGATTCTGGCAACGACAATAGGTAGACAGAGATGGACGGAAAAAACACCGATTCCGGTGTGGTGTTGCCATTCTTACGCAATCAGGCACGGCGATATGGGCGATTTTTGGGTGTTTGGCTATGGTTCGTTGATATGGCGGCCGGGGTTCGCGCATGTCGAGACAAGGCGGGCGCGCCTGCATGGCTATCGTCGCGCGCTGTGCGTCTATTTCCTTCGTGCATCGCGGCACGCGGGAACGTCCGGGGCTGGTGCTCGGCCTTGACCGCGGGGGTTCCTGCGTCGGGCTGGCTTTCCGGGTGCCGGGCTACGATCAGCGCGCTCAGGCCGATCCCGACGGCTTGCCGGTCGCCGATCTCACGGCTTTCGATGCCGTGCTGGCCGATGTGCGCTGGCCGGGTGCGGCAGCGCTGGCGCTCAGCGCCGCGCGCGCTGCCGGCCGCCCCGGGATCCTCGATGCCGACACCGCGCCATTGGCAGTGCTGGAGCGGCTGTTGCCGCTCGCCTCGCACATCGTCGCCTCCGAACCGGCGGCGCGCATCGTCTGCGGCCAGGCGGTGGACCCGCAGACCGCATGCGCCGACCTTGCCTCGTGCACCGACGCTTTCGTCGCGGTAACCGCCGGCGGGGCTGGAACCTGGTGGCATGACAGGCAGGCCGGTTGCGTACGCCACGTCGCTGCGCCAAGGGTCAAGGTGGTGGATACGCTGGCAGCCGGCGACGTCTTTCATGGCGCATTCGCAGCCGGATTGGCGCAAGCCATGCCGATCGAGCAGGCGCTACGCTTTGCCAGCGCGGCCGCGGCGCTCAAATGCCAGCGCTTCGGCGGCAGGCTGGGCGCGCCCGATCGTGCCGAGACACTGGCGATGATGGCGGCGACCTGGCCTGAAGGAGCCTAGTTTTTCGCCGGATGCTCGACCGCCTGGCGACCGAAATCCGGCACGTCGATGTCCTGGCCGGCCTCGATGATCGAGCGTCGCACGGCGCGGGTGCGGGTGAACAGGTCGAACAGCTTGTCGCCGTCGCCCCAGCGGATCGCCCGCTGCAGAAAAGCCAGATCCTCCGAGAACCGCGCCAGCATTTCCAGGATCGCGTCCTTGTTGTGCAGGCACACGTCCCGCCACATGGTCGGATCGGAGGCGGCGAGGCGCGTGAAGTCGCGGAAACCGGAAGCGGAATATTTGATGACTTCCGTCTTGGTCACCGATTCTAGGTCATCGGCGGTGCCGACGATGTTGTAGGCGATGATGTGCGGCAAATGCGAGACGATGGCCAGCGTCATGTCGTGATGCTGCGGATCCATCGTGTCGATGTTGGCGCCACAACGGCGCCAGAATTCGGAAAGCCTTTCCAGCGCGTCCGGATCCGTGTCCGGCAGCGGGGTGAAAATGCACCAGCGGTTGTCGAACAGATCGGCGAAACCGGCATCGGGCCCAGATTTCTCCGTGCCGGCCAGCGGATGGCCGGGAATGAAATGCACCCCACCGGGTATATGCGGCTGCATCTGTGCGATCACGGAAGCCTTGGTCGAGCCGACATCGGTGACGATGGCGCCCCTCTTCAGCGCCGGCGCGATCTCCTGAGCCACCGCGCCGGACGAGCCGACCGGCACCGAGACGATGACAAGGTCGGCATCGCGGACCGCTTCCTTGGCATCTATGGCGTAGGAGGAGCCCAGCCCAAGCTCTTGCGCCCGCACCAGCGTCGCGGCGCTGCGCGTCGAGATGGCGACATGGCCGGCCAGGCCCTCGCGGCGGATGACGCGGGCCAGCGACGAGCCGATCAGGCCGATACCGACCAGCGCGATCTTTTCGAACATCGGTGATGCCATGGCGTTCTAGCTTTTCAGGAATGTCGTGAGTGCCGCGACAACGCCGCGATTGGCCTCTTCGGTGCCGACCGTCATACGCAGTGCGTTGGGAAAGCCATAGCCCGAAACACGCCGCAGTATGTAGCCGCGCTGGGTGAGATAATCGTCCGCCGCCGCGGCCGAATGCTTGCCGTCGTCGGGAAAATGAATGAGGAGGAAATTGCCGACGCTCGGCGTCACCCGCAACCCGAGCCCGGTCATCTGTTCGCTCAGCCAGGCCAGCCAGGTCTCGTTATGCGCGACGCTGCGCTCGATATGGGCGCGGTCGCGGACGGCGGCGATGCCGGCCTCGATCGCCGTCGCATTGACGTTGAAGGGACCGCGTATGCGGTTGATCGCGTCGACGATGTGCATCGGCCCATACATCCATCCGATCCGCGCCCCGCCAAGTCCGATCTTGGAGAAGGTGCGGGTCATGACCACGTTCTGAGAGCTGCCCGCGAGCTCGATGCCGGCCTCATAGTCGTTGCGCCTGACATATTCGGCATAGGCGGCATCGAGCACCAGAAGCACGTTCTTCGGCAGGCCGGCATGCAGGCGGCGCACCTCCTGGAACGGCACGTAAGTGCCGGTTGGATTGTTGGGATTGGCGAGGAACACGATCTTCGTACGTGGCGTGACGGCCGCCAGGATCGCATCGATGTCGGCGCGCTCCTCGGTCTCCTTGACCGCGACAGGCGTCGCCCCCGCCGACTGGATGTAGATCTTGTAGACCATGAAGGCGTGTTCGGTGAATATGGCCTCGTCGCCGGGGGCGAGATAAGTCTGCGCCAGCAGGCCGAGGATCTCGTCGGAGCCGTTGGAACAGATGATGTTCTGTGCGTTCAGACCATGCACCTCGGCGATTGCTTCGCGCAGGCGCCGGGCGGTGCCGTCGGGATAGACGTCGAGCTTGGCGGCGACCTCGCGCGCGGCCTCGATTGCCTTCGGCGAGGGGCCGAGCGGGTTCTCGTTCGACGACAGCTTGTGGACCTTGTCCACCCCGGCGGGGGCCGAGCTCTTGCCCGGCACATAGGCCTGGATGTCCATGATGCCCGCGCGCGGGGTTGGACGTGCCTTGTCCGAGGTCTGGCTCATATCGCAAAATCCGTCGAGAACGCCTCCATCCTGGAAGCCGCTGCGGAAATACAAGCCATGGCCGGCAATGTCGAGAGGTGGCAGTGGTGCCAGCAAGCGGCATTGACGGCGAGGCAGGTGAGTTCTAGAAGGGCATCGACAGTTCCGTGGTGATTTGGCCGGTCGGCTTGCAGCCACGTTAAACAATTCGCTAAAGGGCCGTTTGCGCGACGTAACCGGCTTTGCGAAGGCAATGCCGGTTTTTTGTTGTCCGCGATCGGCCGGACGAACGCATCGGCGGCGCGGAGATCGGCAGCGATTTCCGCAAAGGCAAGGTGCAGCAAGAGAGACGAGATGGCCGCTCAGCGCGCTGGCAGAACCAACAACGAGGCAGACCAACCGTCGAGCCCGGTCGTGCGCTTCGGCGCCGACAAGCCGCTCAAGCTCGACGCCGGCACGCTGCTGTCGCCGTTCCAGATCGCCTACCAGACCTACGGCACGCTGAATGACGCCCGTTCCAACGCCATTCTCGTCTGCCACGCATTGACCGGCGACCAGCATGTGGCCAGCACCAATCCGGTGACCGGCAAGCCGGGTTGGTGGGAAGTGCTGATCGGGCCCGGCAAGATCATCGACACCAACCGCTTCTTCGTCATCTGCTCAAACGTCATCGGCGGCTGCCTCGGTTCCACCGGTCCGGCCTCCACCAATCCCGCCACCGGCAAGCCCTATGGGCTCGACCTTCCGGTCATCACCATCCGCGACATGGTGCGTGCCCAGCAGATGCTGATCGACCATTTCGGCATCGAAAAACTGTTTTGCGTGCTCGGCGGGTCGATGGGCGGCATGCAGGTGCTGCAATGGGCGTCGAGCTATCCGGAGCGTGTTTTCTCGGCGCTGCCGATCGCCACCGGCGCGCGTCATTCCTCGCAGAACATCGCTTTCCACGAGGTCGGCCGGCAGGCCGTGATGGCGGACCCAGAATGGCATGGCGGCAAGTATTTCGACCACGGCAAACGCCCGGAAAAGGGGCTCGCCGTGGCGCGCATGGCCGCCCACATCACCTACCTGTCGGAAGCCGCCTTGCACCGGAAGTTCGGCCGCAACCTGCAGGACCGCGAAGCTCTGACCTTCGGCTTCGACGCCGACTTCCAGATCGAGAGCTATCTGCGTCACCAGGGCATGACTTTCGTCGACCGCTTCGACGCCAATTCCTATCTCTACATGACGCGGTCCATGGACTATTTCGACCTCGCCGCCGACCATGGCGGCAGGCTGGCCGATGCTTTTGCCGGCACCAAGACACGCTTCTGCCTGGTTTCGTTCACCTCGGATTGGCTGTTTCCGACAGAGGAGAGCCGCTCGATCGTCCATGCGCTGAATGCCGCCGGCGCGTCGGTGTCCTTCGTCGAGATCGAGACCGATCGCGGGCACGACGCCTTCCTGCTTGACGAGCCGGAACTGTTCGCCGCCATCAATGGCTTCATCGGCTCGGCCGCGCGAGCGAGAGGGCTCGGTGCATGACCCCGCAAAATTGCAGACCTGTCCATCAAGGGTCACGCACCACGACAAGGGGCAAGCCATGAGCGTCAACCGCGCCCAGCGCGTCGATCTCGAGGTGATCGCCGGTCTGATCCCGCCGCAATCGCGGGTGCTGGACGTCGGCTCCGGCGACGGCTCGCTGCTCGAGCTTTTGCAGGAAACCAAGCAGATCGACGGCCGCGGACTGGAGCTGTCGCAGCGCGGTGTCAACGAATGCGTGGCGCGCGGCCTTTCCGTCGTTCAGGGCGACGCCGACAAGGATCTCGAATTCTATCCCGACAAGGGTTTTGATTTCGTCGTCCTGTCGCAGACCTTGCAGGCGACCCGCAACCCGAAGCTCGTTCTCGACGAACTGCTCAGGATCGGCGAACACGCCATCGTTTCCTTCCCCAATTTCGGCCACTGGCGGGTGCGCCTGTCGCTGTTCGTCAGGGGCCGCATGCCGGTGACCAAGGACCTGCCCTATTCCTGGTACGACACGCCGAACATCCACTTCTGCACCATCCGCGACTTCGTCAATCTGTGCGAGGAGCTTGGCGCGACCGTGGAAAGGGCGACCGCGCTCGACGCCAACGGCCAGAAGATCGGCCTGTCAATGCCATGGTGGTTCTGGAACTTCTTCGGCCAGCAAGCGGTGTTCTTGTTGAAGCGATAGGGGCCATCCCGGAGGTGGCTATGACACCCCCTTTTCGGGCGAAGTCGAGCTGCAGGCTGATCTCTGCGACGAAGGTCATCAGCAGGTTGGGACGCATAGCCCGGCGAAGGCTCAGCGATCGAGCTCCGGGAAATACGGATCCGACAAGAACCGTCTGTCGCGTTCGCCTTGCAGGCAGTCGATCGGAGCCTCGGCTTCGGCGGGAATGATCCTGGTCTCGTTCTGAACGCCGCTCACTTCGAGGATCAACTTGCGCCGGATCGCCGTCGAGAATTCGGCGGCTGTATAAATCGGCAGCACGAAGGAGCCCGGCCCGCCGGTTACGCACTGGGCGTAATACCGGTCGAGATGGCTGAAGGTGGGCGATGGATTGATCAGGATCGGCAGGCCGTTGATGACGATGCCTCTGGCGTTTGCCGCATCCCGCGTGGCGGTGACGGGCAGCCCGATATTGTTTGGTCCGTCACCGGAAATATCGATGACGCTGCGTTCGCTTTCGTAAGCGGTGCGGTCGAAGAGCCCCGCGCCGAAGGCGAGCGCGCCGGAGATCGACGTGCCGCGGAAGCTGCGGAACGGACGGGCCGCTATCTTGTCGGCAAAGGCGTTGGCGCTCTCGGCGCCGTCGATGACCTGCCAGCCGATGAGCGCGTCGTCGCGCACGGTGCCGGCCCATTCGAAATAGGTGAGCGCGATGCGACCGGCGTTCCCGGCGCGGACCGCCTTGACGAAGTCGGGATGACGCAGCGCCTCCACATAGCCGGCGCGCTGCAGGGCGAACTCCTTCTCGTCCATCGACAATGAGATATCGACCGCCAGCACCAATTCGACGTCAACGGCCAGGCTGTCCGGCGCAGGCGCAGTCACGGCGGCCTCGGTGCAGGCCAGGCAGGCAAGCAGGCTGAGAGCATCAAGCATGGCCGGCTCAAGCTATGTTTCCGGTGCGATCTTCCCTCGCGATCACGGCGAAATAAAGCTGCCACGTGGCGTGGCGCGGGCTGGTCCGAATAGATGCCGGAAGTGCTATTTCTTGGGGCGAGGAGCGGCCGGCGGCGGCTCGATCGCGCCTGCCCTTATGCGCGCGGGCTTCAGAGCCGGCACGCCGGACGCCTTCACGATGGTCAGTGCGCGCGGGAAGAATTGATTGTTGTGCTGGCCGCGGCCTATATTGAAGATCGTCGCCCCGCCCAGCCGCTTCTCCAGCATCGACAACACCCGCCGCAGTGTCGGTCCGTCGAAGGCATCGAGAGCCTCATCGATGATCACCCATTTTGGTTGGCGCAGCACGAGGCGGGCAAAGGCCAGCAGGCGCAGTTCGTCGTCGGCCAGTTCATGCTCCCAGCGCGCGCTGCGGCCGAGCGACGACGACAGGTGTTCCAGGCCGATCTCGGCCAGCACGGCTGAGATATCGGCATCGCTTGCCGGCGCAACCCCGTCCACGCGGTCGAGCACTTCGCGCAGCGTGGCGGTTGGGAAGTAAGGCGTGCGCGGCACGAAGATGGGCGTCTCTCCCGCCGGCATGCCGATGCGCCCGCTCCCCCATGGCCACAGGCCGGCAATGGCGCGAAAGAACAGCGTCTTGCCCGCGCCAGGCTCGCCGGTGAGCATGACGCGTTCGCCGGCGTGGATCTCGACATGCTGGTCGGCGAGCCTCGTGCAGCCCTCCGGCGAGGCCACTTCGAGTTTCTCGAAGGTCAGCTTGCCGTTTGCATTCTCGCCGAATTCGATGCGCCTTTCCTGGCCGTGCAGCACATCGGTCTCATCCAGCGCAATGCGGAAATCGGCGACGCGCATCAGCGTCGCGCGCCAATCGGCGATGCTGCCGATATTGTTGATGAACCAACGCAATGAAGAATGGACCTGATTGAAGGCGCCGACCGCCATCATCAGTCCGCCGAAGCTGATATCGCCCGCGAAATAGACCGGCGAAGCGACCAGGATGGGAGCCACCACGGTGATCCAGCCATAGGTGTCCGTCACCCAGGCGAGATTGATCTGGGCGTTATAGATGCGTCGCATGGCGCCGAGCACGGTGCCCAGGTCGGTTTCCAGCCGCCGCCTGGCATCGGGCTCGCTTCGGGCGAGCGCGATGGCATCGATGTTCTCGTTGACGCGCACCATCGAGGAACGCAGCTCCGCCTCGCGTGTGTAGCGGTCGCTGTTGAGGTGGATCAGTGGCCGTCCGACCAGCCAGCTCAGCCAGGAAGCCGTTCCGGCATAGAGGATGGCCGCCCACACCATGTAGCCCGGTATGGCGAGCGATGTCCCGCCGACATGGAAGACGAAGCCCGAGGACAGCTCCCACAACACGCCGACGAAGGAGGCGAGCAGGATTAGGGATTGCAGCAGGCCAACGCCAAGATCCGTCGACAGGTCGGAAAGATGGCTCGCGTCCTGCTGCATGCGCTGGTCGGGATTGACCCCGATGGCGCCTGCATGCGCCAGGCGAAAAGCGCGCGCCGGCCGCATCCATCCATCGATCAGATCGAGCGTCAGCGCCTCGCGCAGCTTCAGCCGGATCGTCTGATTGAGCCAGGTCTGGCCGACATTGAGCACAAGAAGCCCACCGGCAATCGCGGCAAAAACGGCGAGCTGGTGCAGGAAGGCCTGCATGTCGCGGCGTGCAAGCGCATCGTAGAAAGGCTGGTTCCAGCGGTTGAGCAGAACCTGGCCGATCGAGGTCGCGACAATGACGGCAACCATTCCGATGGAGGCCCAGCGTAGCCCTTTGCGGACCGGCGACCCGGCAAGCGCCAGCTTGATGGTTGCCACCTGATCACGCAGGCTCGAAGCTTCGACCGCAGCGATAGGCCGGGCAGAGGCATCATTGTCCGGATAATCGGCCATGAGCTGAAGTCCTTGCGTTCAAAAGCGGTGCTGAAAACCGGATGAAGTGTAGTGACGCCACCGGTCACTCAGCCAGGCTGCGAGCCCGTCAGCGACAGATAGGTCGCGAAATGCCGTCCGGCGCAAGTTTCTGGCATGATCACGAAGGTGTCATTCGCGGACCCGGCGATGTCGTGCCCCCGGTCTCTATTCGCCGGCCGAGCCGCGTTGCTGCATGCGGCGAAAGCACCGGCACGAAAACCCGTCGGGAAGCGCGCTGGGCGGCCGGCACGCCCTGATAGAGCCGCTTCTGCGCCTCGACCACGATGACGCCGGAAAAGATCGGCCACAGCCGCCGGCCGGCGCGCTCCACCATATTGTGGAAGCGCATCATGAAACGCCGCCGCGATGGCGGAAAGAACAGGGCGTCGGACCAGGCGGCGGGCGTGAAATTCGCCTCGCGCAGCAACTCGGTGAGCTGACCGCGCGAGAACGGCCTGCCATTGCCAAACGGCGTGTGCTCGAACCGCGCCCAGACGCCGCGCCGGTTGGGCACGACGATGACCACCCGGCCGGCCGGCGACAGCACGCGCCAGATCTCGTTCAGCGTTTCGCGCGGGTTTTCGACATGCTCGAGCGAATGCACGAGCAGCATGCGGTCGATGCAGGAATCGACCAGCGGCAGTTCCTCGTCGAAAACCAGAGCCGTCGCCGTCGGTCCCGCCGCCGGCCAGACCACGGCGCCCTGCGTCGCCGGCATGAAGGCGAACACCCGCTCGGCGTCGCTGCCGAACCGTTCCAGCCAAGGCAAGGTGTAGCCGAGCCCGACAAGCCGCTCATTGGGCACGGTGGCCCATATCGATGACAAGGCCATGGTGATCGAATGCTCGGCGAAGCGACCGAGCGCTGTCGAATAGAAGGAGCGGAGATCGACGATGTCGGAATGCATGTCAGGGATGTAGCCGCGATATCGGCGGGTTTCAACAAAAGGCCGCGACGTCCCGAGATCCCGGATGTCGAATGACATCCTGACATTAGTCATCTCCGGGATGACATCCGCGCGTCGGCGTCCTATGTCTGCGGCGAAAGATGGAGAGATGCGATGGCGGTCGAAATCGAACAGTTCATGTGCCGCAGCGACAATTTCGGCGTGCTGGTGCATGACCCCAAAAGCGGTCAGACCGCGCTTATCGATGCGCCGGAAGAAGCGGCGATCCTGGCTGCGGTCAAGCGCACCGGCTGGACGCCGACGATGATCCTGACCACGCATCACCATGCCGACCATGTCGAGGCCAATCTGGCGCTGAAGCAGCGCTTCAAGCTGCGCATCGTGGGTCCCGAAGCCGAAAAGGCCAAGATTCCCGGCATTGACGACACTGTCGAGGACGGTTCGATCCTGCGTCTCGGCGAGGAGCGCATCGAAGTGATCGCCACCCCCGGCCACACCGCCGGCCACGTCTCCTATCACCTGCCGGCATCGAAAGTGGCGTTCACCGCCGACACGCTGTTCGCGCTCGGCTGCGGGCGGCTGTTCGAATGCAAGCCGCCGGTGATGTATGGATCCCTGAAGAAGCTCGCGGCACTGCCTGCCGCGACCGTGATCTATTGCGGGCACGAATACACGCTCGCCAACGCCCGTTTCGCGCTGAGCGTCGACCGGACCAATTCGGCATTGAAGGAACGCGCGGCAAAAATTGAAGCGCTGCGCGCCGATAACAAGCCGACGCTGCCGACCACGATCGGCGAGGAATTGTCGACCAACCCTTTCCTGCGCTGGCACGATCCGGCAATCCGCAGGCATCTCGGCATGGAGAAGGCGTCGGATGTCGAGGTTTTTGCCGAGATCCGCAAGCGCAAGGATAATTTCTAGGCCAAGCGACACTGGTCGAAACCATGACGAGTTCCGCAGAAATCATCGTCATCCTTGGCATGAAGCCGCATCCGGAAGGCGGCTGGTACACGGAAACCTTTCGCGACGGTGGCGGCGGAGCTCGAGGCCACTCGACGGCGATCTATTTTCTGCTGGAGCAGGGCCAGGTTTCCGCCTGGCATCGCGTCAGGGATGCAGCCGAGGCCTGGCACTTCTACGCCGGCGCGCCGCTGGCGCTGTCGATATGGGAAGAAGGCGGCCCAAAGGCTAACCGGGTGATCGAGCAGGTGCTCGGCATCGAGCTTGCGGCCGGCGAGCGGCCGCAAATCGTCGTGCCGGCGGGCTGGTGGCAATCGGCGCGCAGCCTGGGCGAGTGGACCCTGGTCGGCTGCACCGTGGCGCCGGGCTTCGACTTTGCGGCGTTTGAACTGGCGGAGCCTGGTTGGCGGCCTAAACAGCTCTGACGCAGCCGGAAACCCTTAGCGCAGCAGGAAACCAAGCGTGATCACGAGCTGCGCGGCGTAGTAAAGCACCCAGACCGCCAAACGCATCCAGGCGCGATGTGGCGAAATGGCGGCCGCCAGGAAGCGTTCCGTGGCCAGCAGCGCGTCGGACGCCATGAACAGCACGGCACCGCCGATAACAGCGGCACTGCTCGTCGTCAGCGCCGAAATGCCCATGGCGAGGATGGCCGCGACATAGCCCGCGATCGGCGCTCGCAGGGCCGGGCCGACGCGGCGCCACAGCGCCGCCAGCATGAGAATAACGAATACCGCCATCGCAAGTGCGATTGCCGCGCGCCAAGGTTCGGCCCCCAGCACTCCCATCCCCCCGCCGCTGCGCAGGAACAGCACGACGTAGACGATATGCGCGGCGAGAAAGCTGCCCAGCCCGCCCAGAAACATCTTTTCGCCATCCCGCGACAGGAAGGCGTCGCCGATGGCGCTCAGCGCAAGAGCGGCGACCAGTAGCAGCGGCCCGCCCTGCATCGCCGCCAGCACGGCAAGCATGGCCACGGCGAGCGTTTTTGCCGCCGAACGGGCGAGCGTCGGCGCCATGCCTGATGTGAAGGCGTAGACAACCGCCGCCACCAGCGAAAAGATCAGCGTCGCATTGGCGTTGGCGTCGATGCCGCCTGGAAACGGCATCGTCACGCCCGGGCTCCGCCTTCGGATGCCCCGGCTCCGTTTTCGGATGCACCGGCTCCGCTTTCGGAAGCAGCGGGCTTGCGCAGGAACAGCGACTTTGCCGCCAGGGCAGCGCCGCCGGTGATGAGCACGCAAGCGGCGAGGATGCGCAGCGACGGTTCGGCGACGCCGGCCGCGATCAACACCAGCGTCGACAGGAGCGGCGCGGCATAGCTTGCCGCGCCCAGCACCTGGATGTTGCCGCGCTTGACCCCGACATCCCAGGCATAGAAGGCTGCCCCCACTGGCATCAGGCCGAGCCCGAGCACGGCAAGCCATTGCCCGGCACTCGCGGGCAGCACCGTCTCTTCCAGCGCCAGATGGCAGGCAAGCGACAACAGCGCGGTCGCCGCGCAGAACCAAGTGACGATGCTGGTCGGCACTGACGGGAAACGCCGCGACAGGAGCGAATAGGACGACCACAGCACGGCGCAGACGGCAGCCATGGCGTAGCCGAAGGCATAGCGCGCGTCGAAGGCGAGGCCGCCGCCCTTGGTGACGATGAGGAAGGTGCCGGCAAGGCCAAGCAGCGCGCCGACGATATGGTTCCAGGCCAGCCGCTCGCCCGGCATCAGCGCCGAGCCGAGCACGATCAGCAGCGGCCACAGATAGGCGATCAGACTGGCCTCCACCGCCGGCGCGTTGCGCAGCGCGGTGAAGTAGAAAAAGTGGTAGCCGAAAAGGCCGGCAATGCCGATCACCCAGACCTGGCGAGGTATCCTCTGGCTTTTATCCGCGGCCGACATGAAAAGGCGCGCGAAAAGCCCGACCCCGGTGCCGATCGAGAAGGTGATCGCCGACAAGAGGAACGGCGGCACCTTGCCGGATGCGTCCGTAAGCAACGCCAGCAGTGCCCACATGGCCACGGCCGAAAAGCCGATCAGTGTCGCGCGCCCCATTCTGTCTCCAGCGGCGCGCGTGGCGCCTTATTGTATTGCTTCGAAACGCCTGGCGCTGATGGTCAAGGTGCCGATCTGCGTCCCGACCGTCGCGCGGATCGGCGCATATACCCCGGTTTGGCCGAGCGGCGCAAATGTCACCATTATGCGGCTTTTGTTCTTGAGGTAGTTGAGCGCCTTGCGGCCCTTGCGGTAGCCCGCCACCGGCTCGAAACCCATCCGGCATGTGACGGTGTCGCCCTTGTAGCCGGGCACCGAGATCGACCCTTTTGAAGCGTAGCTCAGCGTCAGGTTGGCGCGCATCTCGCCGTCATACAGCCTCACGGTGCGGCCGCAGACCTTGTCGAGGCTGCCGGCATGGATGACGGTTGCCGCCATCGGATCGAGCACCGATGCCAGGTCGCCGGCGCCAAGCGGCACCCAACTGTCGGGATCGCGCTTTTCCGGCGCGGGAACGACCGTCGTCGAGATGACGTTGCCATTGGCAAAACGAATGTCGATGGCGGAGGCTTTCTTGCCGGAAGTGTAGTCCGCGCGGAACGCCTGCGGCACCATCTTCTGGCCCGAAATCGTACCCTTGGACGAGATCGTGCCGCGCGTGTCATCGAACAGCTTGGCGAGACCAGCCGCGGAAACGCTGCCGTCGATCGAGTAGACGCCGTTCTCATAATGGCTTGAAAAGCTTGATTTCGCGATAGAAAGGCCCAGAAACGACACTGTGTATTCGCCCCTGAAGGACTGCGGCGAGGCGGCCGTCGCAGGCGACGGCGAGGCGACGGCCAGCGCGGCGGCAAGGGCATGGGGCAAGCGAAGCATGGCGCGATCGGATCCTTGATTTCAACCGGAGGCGGACAACTCCGGTCTGGCATGTCCCTATGGAACCGCTTATACGACGAATTCCGGCCTTAGTATGAAATGCCGCTGGGCCAGGCTGGAGCTTGACGCATGGGCGAAATGCAACTATGGAACGCCAACTTTTTCCATAAGGCCGCTTGACCAGAACCGCGCGCCACCCGGCGTGGGCACGAAGGTTTGGCAGGTCCCCGAGAGAACTGAAGGTTAGAACCATGTCCCGCACCTGCGAACTCACTGCCAAGGCAGTCCAGACCGGCAACAATGTGAGCCACGCCAACAACAAGACCAAGCGTCGCTTCCTGCCGAACCTCGTCAATGTGACGCTGATTTCGGAAGCGCTGAACCAGAATGTGCGCCTGCGCATTTCCGCCAACGCGCTGCGTTCGGTCGAGCATCGCGGCGGTCTCGACGCCTTCCTGGCCAAGGCTGACGTCAAGGAGCTGTCGCAGCGCGCGCGCCTCTTGAAGAAGCAGATCGCCAAGAAGCTCGCCGAGCAGGCTGCCGCGTAAACTGCCTTCAGGCGGGGGACAACCGCCCTGGCCAACCTCTTGTTGGCCTTGGACATCGGGTCGCCGTCCGCAAGGCGGTTTCGGAAATCCGATGCTCGAACAAAGCGAGCGCGATCCGGTTTCGGCATGACGCTCCGCTGGTTCCATTACCCAGGATAAAAAAATGACTTCCTTCTCGCGATACCTGCCCTTCGTGGCCGCCATGGCGCTTGTCGTCGTGGCATCGAATATCCTCGTGCAGTTCCCGATGCAGGGTCGGATCGGCGGCTTGTCGCTGGCCGACCTGCTCACCTGGGGCGCGTTCACCTACCCGTTCTCCTTTCTGGTCACGGACCTTGCCAACCGCCGCTACGGGCCTGCCGTGGCGCGCCGGATCGTCTTTGTCGGCTTCATGACGGCGGTGGTCTGCTCGGTCCTCGTGCCGCCCTTCCTGTTCCGCCATGGTTTCATCGAGTTCGAGACCGCCGCCGACCGGCTGGTGCGCATCGCGGCGGCGTCCGGCGCGGCCTTCCTCACCGCGCAATTGCTAGACGTGACCGTGTTCAACCGTCTGCGCCGACAGAGCTGGTGGCGGGCGCCGATCGTCGGCACGCTGGTCGGCTCGGTGTTCGACACCGTCGTGTTCTTCAGCGTCGCTTTCTCCGCGGCTTTCGCCTTCGCTGGCCCAAGCGACAGTTTTGCGCTGGAAACGGCGCCGCTGATGGGCGTGCTGCCGGTCGAGGCCATGCGTTGGGTCTCCTGGGCGCTTGGCGACCTCAGCGTGAAGCTGATCATCGCCGTCGTGGCACTGATCCCCTATCGGCTGCTCGCCGCCCGCTGGAGCCAGCCGGCTGTTGCTGCGGTCTAGGCCGTGATTCCCTGGATCCAGCTGGACTCCGCGAAAACCCCGGATGGCGCGCAGGAGCTTCGGCTCAAGCGGCGCGGTTCCGAATTCTCGATCATGCTGGGCACCAACGAGTTGATGAACAGCCGCCTCAGCGGCTCGGAAGAAGCGTTGGCCAGGCTCTCCTGTCGGAGGATCGCCGGCCGCAGACAGCCGAGAATGCTGATCGGCGGGCTTGGCATGGGTTTTACGCTGCGCGCCGCTCTCGCCGAGTTGGGCGAGAATGCCGAAATCACTGTCGCGGAGTTGGTGCCGGCGGTCATCGCGTGGGCGCGAGGGCCGATGGCCGAACTGTTTGGTGGCTGTCTCGACGATCCGCGCGTCATCGTCCGGGAGGCCGATGTCGGGCAGTTTATAAGATCCCGGCCCGCGGTCTGGGACGCCATCCTGCTCGATGTCGACAATGGCCCGGACGGCATCGTTCACAAATCCAACGACGCGCTGTACAGCCTGCAGGGTCTGGCGGCAGCGCGCACCGCACTGAAGCCCGGCGGCGTGCTTGCCGTGTGGTCGCAAGGGCCGGACAGCGGCTTCACCCGGCGGCTGAAGCAGGCAGGTTTCGCGGTCGAGGAGGTGAGCACGCGCGCCAACGGCAAGCGCGGCGCGCGTCATGTCATCTGGATCGCCACCAACGGCTCGCGACCCTGAGCGGACGCCGTCATTTGATGAATAGTCGACCCCCACTCCGTCGAGTTGCGCTCGACGGAGTGGGGGAAGGCCTCCGACCAAATCGAAGCCGGCGTTGAATACCTTCAACTTCAGCTTCGCAGCTGGAGCGCCAGATCAGTCCTGGTGCAAAATGAATTCCAGATAGAGATTGCGCTGCAGGATCGAGTGGTTGTCGTCGGAGATCAGCGACACCATCAGCGCGCCGTCTTCGCGCGTCCAGACGTCGAGCCCTTCCATATTGTCGATCTGGTAGCCCATATCGGCTTCCAGCAGCACCGGACCGTCGGCGACCGCGCCCTTCTCCACGGTCTCGCCATCAACGCGCCGCAGCCGCATCTTGAGGCCTCCTGCCATCGTGAAACTGCGCTCCAGCAGCAGAAGGTCGCCATCCGGCAGGAAAGCCCCATCGGTGATATCGAAATCGCCGTTGCGCTTGACGGTGAAGACGCCCTTGTGCGGACCTTCGATGATGGCGGCATAGATGTTGCCGCCCTTGTCCAAGCTCTTTTCCGACACCACGACCAGGCCGCCTTGGTGGCGGCCATTGGCATTGGCGTGGGTGACGGTCTCGAAGCCTCGGTTCCGGCGCAGCTCCCATGCCGGAACCAGGAAATCCATCTGCCTGAACGGCGCCTTCATATCGTCGGGGCCAATTTTGAACTGGGCGACGCGATGGTTGCGCTCGAAACCCACGGTGGCAATGCCGTCCTTGACGGAAAGCCCCTCGGCATCGACTTCCGATTTCTCGTCGATCGGCTGGCCCGATGCATCGACCATCTGTTCCATGCGGAAGTCCCCGATGCCTGACGGGCGCTTGTCCGCATCATGGGTCACGGTGCCGAAGAACCAGAATCCGGTATCGGCGACGCCGACGAAGTCGCGACCGCCTTTCAGGAAACGGAAGGCCGACAGCGCGCCGAAATCGCGCGACGGCGACGTCATCTCCAGCCCGCCGACGAATTCGAGCGGACCGAATTGCTTGTCGGCACGGCCTATACGGAATTCGGTGATCGGGCGGGCCGAGACCTCGACCGGTTCAACCGAGGTCGCGCCGGCCGAACTGGATGGCACCGGGGCTGCACCGGCAAACAGGGCGATGGCGGCGAAAAGTGCTTGTCGAAATCCGCCGTGCGAAAAGATCATCCGGCGCGCCGCATGCCGCCCCGCCGCGTATCGCGTGCGCTTTCCTCGGCGAACAGCGAAGCCAATTGCTCGGTCATGGCGCCGGCCAGTTCCTCGGCATCGACAATGGTGACGGCGCGCCGGTAATAGCGGGTGACGTCATGGCCGATGCCGATGGCAAGCAGCTCGACCGGCGAGCGCGTCTCGATCAGTTCGATGACGGCGCGCAGATGGCGCTCGAGATAATTGCCTGGATTGACCGACAGCGTCGAATCGTCGACCGGCGCGCCGTCCGAGATCATCATCAGGATCTTGCGCTGCTCCGGCCGGGCGATCAGCCGGTTATGCGCCCACAGCAGCGCCTCGCCGTCGATGTTTTCCTTGAGCAGGCCCTCGCGCATCATCAGTCCGAGATTGCGCCGTGCCCGCCGCCAGGGATGGTCGGCCGACTTGTAGATGATGTGGCGCAGGTCGTTCAGCCGACCCGGATTCGGCGGCTTGCCGTCCTTCAGCCACTTCTCGCGGGCCTGCCCGCCTTTCCAGGCGCGTGTGGTGAAGCCCAGAATCTCGACCGAAACGCCGCAGCGTTCCAGCGTGCGCGCCAGAATGTCGGCGCAGGTGGCGGCCACGGTGATCGGCCGGCCGCGCATGGAACCCGAATTGTCGAGCACCAGCGTCACCACCGTGTCGCGGAATTTGGTGTCGCGCTCCTGCTTGAAAGACAGCGGCTGCATCGGATCGATGACGACGCGCACCAACCGTGCCGGATCGAGATAGCCCTCCTCCAGGTCGAAATCCCACGACCGGTTCTGCTGCGCCATCAGGCGGCGCTGCAAACGGTTGGCCAGCCGGCCGACGACGCCGGACAGGTTGGCGAGTTGCTTGTCGAGAAAGGCGCGCAGCCGGTCGAGCTCTTCTTCCTCGCAAAGCTCCTCCGCCCCCACCGTCTCGTCGAAAGCTGACGTGAAGACCTTGTAATCGATCTCCTTCGGAAGGTTGGTGAAAGGGTTGTCGTTGCGGCGCGCCTCGCCGGGCGTCTCGGCATCGGCATCGTCGTCGTCGGACAAATCGTCGGCAGTGGCGTCGGAGGCTTCGGTCTCGGCCGACTGCTCGTCGTCAGAGGAAGCCTCGGCATCTTCGGACTGCGACTGTTCGGAGCCGGAATCGTCCTCGCCGCCTTCCTCGCTCTGTTCCTCGCCTTGCGGCTGGTTGTCGTCATTGTCCTCTGAATCTTCTGTCTCCTGCTCGTCGCCGAGTTCCTCGGCCATTTCCATGGAGGCGAGCATTTCACGCACGACGCGGGCGAAGGCCTGCTGGTCGTCGAGCTTGGACGACAGCCCGTCGAGGTCGGCGCTGGCCTTTTCCTCTACCCAGGGGCGCCAGAGCTCGACCAGCCGCTCGCCGCTCTTGGGGATCGGCCGGCCGGTCAGCTTCTCGCGCACCATCAGCGCCAGCGCCTCCTCGATCGGGGCGTCGGCCTTGTCCTTGACGTCGACGAGATTGGCCTTGGCGTATTTGTCCTCCAGCATCGAGCCTATATTGTCGGCGACCCCTTGCATGGCGCGGCTGCCGATCGCCTCGACGCGCGCCTGCTCGACCGCGTCGTAGATGGCGCGGGCCGCCTTGCCTTCCGGCGCCAGTCTGCTGTGGATGCGCACGTCATGGCAGGCGCGCTTGAGCGCCATGGAATCGCCGAGGCCGCGGGTGATGGCTATGTCGGTCTTGGACGCCTTCTTGGGCAATTCCGGCAGCCGGGCGCGGCTGCCGGCGAGCGCCGGGCGGTCCTTGGCGAAGCCGACTTCCAGCTCCTTGTCGCCGGCGATGGCGCGCATGCAGACGGTGACGGCACGCTTGAAGCTGTCGGCTTCAGAGCCCGTCTTCGACTTGTTGCGCGTATTGTCGCCCGGACCCGCCATCGAGGCTCTGCTTAGCCCAGCACCACATTGGCGGCGCTCTCCGGCAGATCCTCGCCGAAGGCGCGCTGGTAGAACTCGGCCACCACCGAGCGCTCCAGTTCGTCGCATTTGTTGAGGAAGGTCAGCCGGAACGCCATGCCGATATTGCCGAAGATCTCGGCATTCTCCGCCCAGGTGATGACGGTACGCGGGCTCATCACGGTCGACAGATCGCCATTGATGAACGCCGAGCGCGTCATGTCGGCGACGCGCACCATCTTGTTGACGATGTCCTTGCCCTTGCCGTCGCGATAGTGCTTGGCCTTGGCCAGCACGATGTTCACCTCGTTGTCGTGCGGCAGGTAGTTCAGCGTGGTGACGATCGACCAGCGGTCCATCTGCGCCTGGTTGATCTGTTGGGTGCCGTGGTAGAGGCCGGTGGTGTCGCCCAACCCGACCGTGTTGGCGGTCGAGAACAGCCGGAACGCCGGATGCGGACGGATGACGCGGCTCTGGTCGAGCAGCGTCAGCCGACCCGACGATTCCAGCACGCGCTGGATCACGAACATCACGTCCGGACGGCCGGCGTCATATTCGTCGAAGCACAGCGCCACATTGTGCTGATAAGCCCAAGGCAGGATACCGTCGCGGAATTCGGTGATCTGCAAGCCGTCCTTGACCACGATCGCGTCCTTGCCGACGAGGTCGATGCGGCTGACATGGCTGTCGAGATTGACGCGCACGCAAGGCCAGTTGAGGCGGGCCGCGACCTGCTCGATGTGGGTCGATTTGCCGGTGCCGTGATAGCCCGAGACCATGACGCGCCGGTTGTAGGCGAAGCCGGCGAGGATCGCCATCGTCGTCGCCTTGTCGAAAAGATAGTCGGGATCGATGTCGGGCACATGTTCGCTGGTGACCGAATAGGCCGGCACCACCATCTTGGAGTCGAAGCCGAATTTGTCCTTCACCGACACCGTGGTGTCGGGCAGGTTGGCGATGTCGCGATCGACCTTGTTCATCTCTATCCACGTCTCCACGGGCGAAACGACTGATTTCGCCGGCAATCGATTTTCTCCGGGGGCGGTCTTAGAGCCTTTTCCACCCTTATGAAAGTTGGAAAACGACACGAACCGTTGGGTCGCTCAGCACAAACCCGCCTGCTTGAGCACGCGATAGGCCTGGAGCACATCGCGGAACCGGTCTTCCGAACCTCTGTCGCCGCCATTCGCATCCGGATGGTGACGCTTCACCAGTTCCTTATAGCGCGCCTTGATCTCCTTGCCAGTCGCCTTTGTATCAAGGCCAAGCGTTTCCAGCGCCTTGGCCTCAAGCGGCTTGGCCTTGCGCTCGCGCACCTCCCGGGGATCCTTCGGCCCCTTGAACAGGTCGAACGGGTCGCGCATCCGGTTGTAGTAGCCGGCGCGGCCGGAGCGCATCTGCGCCATATCGGGAGACGAGCGCGTCGAGGCGCCGTTGACGCCCATCTTCCAGGTCGGCCGATGGCCGGTCATCGCCTCCTTCTGGAAACGGGCGACCTCGGTGTCCGGAACGCCGGAAAAATAGTTGAAGCCCTTGTTGTACTCGCGCACATGATCGAAGCAGAAGCGGAAATACTCGCCCTCCTTCATGCGCCCGACCGGAGCGCGATGGGTGCCCGCCTCCTTGCAGCCATCCCACTGGCAGATCGGCGCGTGCGACTTCAGCTCCGCGTCCTTCTCCTGGCGGATGCGGATCTTCTCGAAATATTTGGGATACGGCTTCATCTAACCCATTTATGGGGCGTTCGCAGATGCGAAACAAGAATTGACATTTTCGCGATGATCGCCCTAACCGCTGAATCGCGGCATAAAGCAGGCGAAGGACCGATTTTGTTGAAGCGCGGCATGCAACGAAGTCGGTTCGGCTTCCGCGATCCCGCTGGCGATATGTGGTGAAGGGAGACGGCAATGTCCATACAGGCAACCATGGAAGACAAGTTGAGCAAGGCATTTTCGCCGGAGCGGCTGGTCGTCATCAACGAAAGCCATCTGCACGCCGGCCATCATCATGTGGAATCCGGCCACCAGGCTACGTTCGACGGCACCGGCGAGACGCATTTCCGCGTCCGCATTGTTTCGCCGGATTTTGCCGGCATGAGCCGCATCGAGCGCCACCGCGCGGTCAACGCGCTTTTGGCCGACGAATTGAAGGCTGGCCTGCACGCGCTGGCGATCGAACCGGCGGCTCCCGGCGAAAAGACGCGCTGGTAGGCCGGTCCTCCTCGCTCCTCGCGGTGACGTTCAGAGCTCCGTTTCGATGCCGCAATCACCCAACCGCCGATTTCAGGAATGCCAGTGCCGCCCCGGTCAAGGCGTCGCCGTCCTCGCCGAAATCGCGGTTGATCGACATGTGCGTATAGGCGCTGCCGTCGAACAGCGTCACCTTGGTGCCGGTGGCGCGCAAGCGCTCGGCGAACGCCTTGGAGTCCCCGTCCCGGCCCGAAGCGCCTGAGTAGGCGATGAAGGTCGGCGGGTGCTTGCGGCCATCTACATAACTGGCCGGCGATAACGCCGCCCATTGCGCGGGATCGGGGAAGGCCCGCGCATAGGCCCCCGCCATGCCGCCATTCCTGGAAAGCGCGGTGAGGTCATAGGCCCTGGTGTCGTCGAGAAGCAGCGCGGCGACACCCGGTAGACCGCCGCGCATGCCGGTCAGCGCAACGAGGTGGCAACCGGCCGAATGGCCCATGGCCACGATCCGCCTGGCATCGCCGCCATGCCGGGCAATGTTGGCGCGGACATAGGCATAGGCCTTTTCGACATCGTCGGCCTGGGTGGCGACCTCCGCTTCGGGCAGCATGCGATAGTCGATGGAGACCAGGCAAAACCCGTTGGCGAGCAGGAAGGCCGGCTTCGCGTTGACCTGCGAGCGCTTGCCGGAGCGCCAGGCGCCGCCATGGACGAAGAAGACGACCGGCAATCCGCGTGCGCCATCCGGCGCATAGATATCGAGCTTGGCCGGCCCGTAATCGAAGGTTGTCGGCACGGGTTGGCGCTGGCCCCATGCGACCGATGTGCCCAATGGCAACATCGTCGCCGCGGACACCAGAATAAGGCTTCGTCGATCGATCATCGCAATCTCCCGATCGTTGGGCCCGATATGTAGACGAGGAATGCCCGCACGCACCACGAGCATCCCGTTAGACTTGGGAGTGCTCAACGATCTGATTCAACACCGTACCAGCCGCATCAATGCACTCGCTTTGCCGTTCGGTTCACGAAATCGATATTTGCCCTTGACGGTCTCCTCTGGCCATCACCACCTGAGATATCAGACGAGCATTGTAACTGTGTGCTGTCCAAGTTCGATGCAGATACACGCTCTCTCTCCAACGTGGAGGGAACCACAATGCATCCCGGTAGTTGAATGAGATGAGCCGGGCGGCAGCCAGAATGGCTCTGAGGGCAACCATCATGGGTGAGAACCAGTCCGACGTCTTCGATCTGTTTTCGGAGATTTATGCAAACGCGGGCCAGGAGGAAATAAGCCTCCAGCAGTATCTCCTTGCCTGCCGGGAAGACAAGTCAATGTATGCCTCGGCGCCGGAACGGATGGTCGAGGCAATCGGCGAGCCGAACCTGGTCGACACCAGCAAGGACGAGCGGCTCGGCCGCATTTTCTCCAACCGCACGGTCAAGGTGTATCCCACCTTCTCCGATTTCTACGGAATGGAGGATACGATCGAACGCATCGCCGGCTATTTCCGCTATGCGTCGCAAGGGCTCGAGGAGCGCAAGCAGATCCTCTATCTCCTCGGCCCTGTCGGCGGCGGCAAGTCCTCCCTGGCCGAACGGCTGAAGAAACTGATGGAGGAACGCCCGATCTACACGCTCAAGGCCGGCAATCAGATCAGTCCGATTTTCGAGTCGCCGCTCGGCCTGTTCCATCCCGATCGCATGGGCGATCTGCTGGAGGACAAATACGGCATAGCCCGGCGTCGCCTCAACGGCATTATCTCGCCCTGGGCGGCCAAGCGGCTTGATGAATTGTCTGGCGACATTTCCAAATTCAGCGTGGTGAAATTGATGCCCTCGCGGCTGCGCCAGATCGCTATAGCCAAGACGGAGCCTGGCGACGAGAACAATCAGGATGTCTCGGCTCTGGTCGGCAAGGTCGACATCAGGCAATTGGAGGATTTCAGCCAGTCCGATCCGGACGCTTATTCCTACAGCGGCGGGCTGAACCGGACCACGCAAGGCCTGCTCGAATTCGTCGAGATGTTCAAGGCGCCCATCAAGGTCCTGCATCCGCTGCTGACGGCGACCCAGGAAGGCAGCTATAACGGCACCGAGAATTTCGGCGCCTTCCCCTATCAGGGCATCATCGTTGCCCATTCCAACGAATCGGAGTGGCAACAGTTCAAGAACAACAAGAATAATGAGGCCTTTCTCGACCGCATCCTCGTGGTCAAGGTGCCGTATTGCCTGCGGATCACCGAAGAAAGGCATATCTACGAGAAACTGTTGCGCGAGAGCGAGCTGGCCGGCAGCCCCTGCGCACCTGAAGTGCTGGATATTCTCAGCCGGTTCACGGTCTCGACCCGTCTTGCCGAGCACGACAATTCGCCGCTCTACACCAAGATGCGCGCCTATGACGGCGAAAACCTCAAGGAGGTCGACCCCCGGGCCAAGTCGGTTCAGGAATATCGCGACGCCGCCGGCGTCGACGAGGGCATGACCGGCGTAAGCACGCGCTTCGCCTTCAAGATCCTGTCGCAGACATTCAACTACGACACCAACGAGGTCGCCGCGGATCCCGTGCACCTGATGTACATTCTGGAAGAGGCGATCAAGCGCGAGCAGTTCCCAAAGGAGACGGAAGCGAGCTATCTCGAGTTCATCAAGTCGGAACTGGCAACGCGCTATGCCGAGTTCATCGGCCACGAGATCCAGAAGGCCTATCTGGAATCGTACAGCGAGTATGGCCAGAACCTATTCGACCGCTACATCGCCTATGCCGATGCCTGGATCGAAGATCAGGACTACAAGGATCCCGATACGGGCCAGATCCTCAATCGCGAGATATTGGACAAGGAATTGTCGCAGGTCGAAAAACCGGCCGGCATCGCCAACCCCAAGGATTTCCGCAACGAAGTGGTCAAGTTCACGCTGCGTGCCCGGGCACGCAACCACGGCCGCAACCCATCATGGACAAGCTACGAAAAGCTGCGCGAAGTTATCGAGAAGCGCATGTTCGGCCAGGTCGAAGATCTTCTGCCGGTGATCAGTTTCGGCTCCAAGCAGGACAGCGTCACGGAAAAGCGGCACAATGAATTCGTGCAGCGCATGGTGCAACGCGGCTACACCGAGCGGCAGGTACGGCGGCTGGTCGACTGGTACATGCGCGTGAACAAGGCGGGCTGAGAAAAGCCCGGATGGTTCCATGCCGATCTTCATCGACCGCCGCCTCAATCCGAAGGACAAGAACCTGGGCAATCGCCAGCGCTTTCTCAGGCGCGCGCGGGAAGAACTCAAGCGGAGCATCCGTGACCAGATAAGGACGGGCCGGATCGCCGATGTGGACAGCGGGCATGCCGTGCCGATGCCTCACAGAGGCACCAGCGAACCGACCTTCAGCGATGCCAGGGACAGCGGCCGGCGCCAGCACATCCTGCCAGGAAACAGGACGTTCATTCCCGGTGACCTGGTGCCCAAACCCGGGCAGGGCGGCGCAGGTTCCTCGTCGCCGGGAAACACGGCATCCGAGGACGACTTTCGCTTTGTGCTTTCGCGCGAGGAAGTTCTCGACCTCTTTTTCGAGGATCTCGAACTGCCGGATCTGGTCAAGCTCAATCTCAAGCAGATACTCGCATTCAAGCCAAGGCGGGCAGGTTTTGCGGCAACAGGATCACCGACCAACATCAATGTCGGGCGCACGATGCGAAACAGCCACGCCCGCCGTATCGCGCTTGGGCGCCCAAAGCAGCCGGAGCTGGATGCGATCCTCCGGCAGCTCGCCAAACTGGAATCGAAGCCGCCAAACGCCGCGACCCGCGAACGCATCTTGACTTTGCGGGAGGAACTCGAGCGGCTGGAGCGCCGCCGAAAGCGTATTGCCTTTGTCGATCCCGTCGACATCCGCTTCAATCGCTTCGACCCGCAGCCGGTGCCGAATGCCAGCGCCGTCATGTTCTGCCTGATGGACGTCTCCGGGTCGATGGGCGAGCGCGAGAAGGATTTGGCCAAGCGCTTCTTCGTTCTGCTGCACCTGTTCCTGACCCGACGCTATGAGCGCACGGAGATCGTCTTCATCCGCCACACGCACGAGGCCCAGGAGGTGGACGAAGAGACATTCTTCTACTGCACGCAAAGCGGAGGCACGGTCGTTTCCACCGCGCTGGAGGAAATGCAACGCATCATAGAACAACGCTATCCGGCCACGGAGTGGAACATCTATGCCGCCCAGGCTTCGGACGGTGACAATTTCGCCACCGACTCGCAGCGCTGCATAGAACTGCTCCATGGCAAGCTCATGCGCCTGTGCCAGTATTTCGCCTATGTGGAGATCATCGACGAACGCGAAAGTCATATTTTCGGCTCGACCGAAAATGGCACCTCGCTCTGGCGCGCCTATAGCGCCGTCGAGCAAAAATGGCCGAACTTCCAGATGAGGCGCATCGCCGCTCCGGCCGATATCTACCCGGTATTTCGCCAGCTTTTCGCCAGGCAGCCGGCTATGGCCAAGAGCGCGTAAGGGGTGCCGGATGGCTGGCCAGGCCAACAAATCGGGGTTGCTTTTCTCCGGATCCGACTGGGATTTCAAAAAGCTGTCGCGGGTCTATGAGGAGATCGAGGCGATTGCGGTCGACCAGCTTCATCTCGACACCTATCCGGTGCAGATGGAGGTCATCTCTTCCGAGCAGATGCTCGACGCCTACTCGTCGGTCGGCATGCCGCTGATGTACCGGCATTGGTCGTTCGGCAAGCATTTCCTTTACAACGAGCTTCTCTATCGCAAAGGCGGTCGCGGGCTGGCCTATGAATTGGTCATCAATTCCAATCCCTGCATCGTCTACCTGATGGAGGAAAACACCATGGCGCTGCAGGCCTTGGTGACCGCCCATGCAGCACTTGGACACAATCACTTCTTCAAGAACAATTACCTTTTCCGCCAATGGACGGATGCCGGAGGGATCCTAAGCTATCTGGACTTCGCCAAGGGCTACATCGCCCGGTGCGAGGAGCGGCACGGCCTGGCCGCCGTGGAAGCCATTCTCGATTCCGCTCACGCGCTGATGGAGCAAGGCGTGTTCCGGTATCACCGGCCGCCGAAACTGTCGTCGGAGCAGCAGCGCGAGGGACTTCGCGAGCGCCTCGAATACGAGGAGCGTTCCTACAATGACTTATGGCGCACCCTGCCGCCCACGCAGGACGCCGACAACTCCGAAGCGGGCGATGAAGGCGTGTCG
Organism: Mesorhizobium sp. B2-1-3; assembly: GCF_006442495.1. Taxonomy (NCBI): domain Bacteria; kingdom Pseudomonadati; phylum Pseudomonadota; class Alphaproteobacteria; order Hyphomicrobiales; family Phyllobacteriaceae; genus Mesorhizobium; species Mesorhizobium sp. B2-1-3. The sequence continues at coordinate 15,535 of NZ_VFWL01000018.1, read as the reverse complement.
GAACGGAAGAAATCGCTCAATCTGCCCGAGGAAAACCTGCTCTATTTCCTTGAGAAGAACAGCCTCGTCCTCGAACCCTGGCAGCGCGAGATCCTCAGGATCGTCCGTATCATTGCGCAGTATTTTTATCCGCAGCGGCAAACCCAGGTGATGAACGAAGGCTGCGCCACTTTCGTGCACTACACGCTCATGAACATGCTGTTCGACCGTGGCCGGATCACCGAAGGCGCGATGCTCGAAATCCTGCGCAACCACTCGAACGTGATCTTCCAGCCATCCTTCGACGACCAGCGGTTTTCCGGCATCAACCCCTACGCGCTCGGGCTTGACATGATGCAGGACATTCAGCGCATCTCGACCGAGCCGACAGCCGAAGATCGCGACTGGTTCCCGGACATAGCCGGCCGTGGCGACTGGCTTGAGACGCTGCTCGACGCCTGGGCCAACCACCGCGACGAATCCTTCATTCGCCAGTATCTCAGCCCGACCTTGATACGAAAATGGCGGCTCTTCGTCCTGGCCGATGGAGCCGACCAACCGCACTACGAAGTCGCATCGATCCACAACGAGCGCGGCTACAACAACATACGCGCCGCGCTGGCCCACAGCTATGATGTGGGCGCGAGCCGGCCCGACATCCAGGTTGTGGACGTGGACCTGCTCGGCGACCGGCATTTGCGGCTACAGCACAAGGTGAAGAATGGGGTCGTGCTGGAGAATGACAGCCGCGACGCGACCCTTCGCCACATCCGGCATCTCTGGGGCTATGAAGTCAGCCTGGCGGCCGTCGACGCCGACACCGACGCAATGGTCGGCGAACGCTCGACCAAGGACTGTTGAGCATCAGGGATGACGCGGTTGTGCGTGTCTGCGACACGATGGACCGTTCAGCTGTCGCCTGCCGGCCTGATCCTGAGCCTGGCGACGCGGTTCTTGTCGCGTTTCATGACGATGAAACGCTTGCCGTGGAAGGTGAAGGCCTGCTTCTCCTCGGGGATCGACTGCGTCTCATGGATGACCAGGCCGGCGATGGTGGTTGCCTCCTCGTCCGGCAGGTCCCAGTCGAGCGCCCGGTTCAGGTCGCGGATCGGCACGGTTCCGTCGACGACGACGGAACCGTCCGCCTCCTGCTTGACGCCCTGTATGTCGACATCGTGCTCGTCGGCGATCTCGCCGACAATCTCCTCGATGATGTCCTCCAGCGTCACCAGCCCCTCGACCTCGCCATACTCGTCGACGACGACGGCGAAATGCGCCTTGCGGCGCAGGAAGGCGTTGAGCTGTTCCTGCAATGTCGTCGTATCGGGCACGAACCAGGGCTTTGACGCGATCTTCATCACATCGATCCTGGAGAAGTCGTTGCCGACATCGTTGAGCGCGCGCAGCAGGTCCTTGGCGTGCAGCACGCCGACAATGTTGTCGAGCGACCCCTTCCACAAAGGCATGCGGGTGTGCGGGCTCTGCAGGATCTCGCGCACCACGGCTTCCGGCGCATTGTCGGCGTTGACCGAGCGCATATTGGTTCGGTGGACCATGACGTCGGAGACTTCGAGCTCCTCGAGGTCGAACAACCCGCCGATGCGATCGCGCTCCTCGCGCACCACCTGGCCGTCACGGCGGAAATCGTCGACGGCGCCGCGCAGCTCGTCCCCGCTCGAACGCTGCGGCTCGATGCGCGACAGTTCATAGCCGAAAGCGGCAAGCAGGCGCGTGCGCATGGCGACGGCCAACACGATGAGGACGGCAAGGACAGCGATGACGATCCAGCCGGCCCCATTCATTTCGGACGGCTTCCTTGCCTGTCCGGACGGCTCTCTTGCCTATCCCGGCGGCTTCCTTGCCGGCCTTCCGTCGCGCTCGGGTGGTTCTCCCTGAGGAACGACAGCACCTCCGAGGCCGGCACGTCCTTGGCGATGAAAGCCTCTCCGATGCCGCGCGTCAGGATGAAGGTCAGCGCGCCGCGCGACACTTTCTTGTCCTGGGTGATGAAGCCAAGCAGCGCATCGGCGTCGGGCAGTTCGCCCGGAATGTCGGCCATCCGCCACGGCAGTCCCACCGTGTTGAGATGCGCCTCGACGCGCGCCGCGGCGTCAGGACTGGCCAGGTTGAGCCGCGACGAGAAGCGATGCGCCAGCGCCATGCCGATGGCGACCCCCTCGCCATGCACGAGGCGGGCGCCGTCATATCGGGTGGCGGCCTCCAGCGCATGGCCGAAAGTGTGGCCGAGATTGAGCAGCGCGCGGTCGCCGGTCTCGAACTCGTCGCGGGCAACGACATCGGCCTTGGCGCGGCAGGCCTCGGCGATGGCCTCTACCCTCTCCGGTCCGCCGGCGAACACGCTGGCCCAGTTTTTCTCCAGCCAGGCGAAGAATTCGGGCCGGTCGATCAGCCCGTATTTGGCGAGTTCGGCATAGCCGGCGCGAAATTCGCGGATCGGCAGTGTATCGAGCACTCCAGTATCGGCCAGCACCAGCTTCGGCTGGTGGAAGACGCCGACCAGGTTCTTGCCGCGCGCGCTGTTGATGCCGGTCTTGCCGCCGACCGAGGAATCGACCTGCGCCAGGAGCGAGGTCGGGATCTGCACGAAGTTCATGCCGCGGCGCACGATGCCGGCGGCAAAGCCGGCCAGGTCGCCGATAACGCCGCCGCCGAGGGCGATGACGACGTCGCCGCGTTCCAACTTCGCGGCCAGGACGCCGTCCACCACCTCTTCGAGATGCGCGAAACTCTTGGTTTTCTCGCCGGGCGGCAGCGTGATCACGGCGGGCTCGATGCCGCTCTCGAGCAAGCCGGCCTTCAGCGTATCGAGATGCGCCGCCGCGACGTTTTCGTCGGTCACGACCGCGGCGCGTCGGCCCGGCAGGCGGCGCGACATCTCGGCGCCGGCGTGCGACAAAAGCCCCGGCCCGATCAGGATGTCGTAAGCCCGCTCGCCAAGTCCGACCTCGACGGTAACGGCAGCAGCGGCGCTCATGGTTCGACCTCGCCCGCGGGAGTGGTCTGGGCTATATCGAAATGCCGGCACAGCGCCTCCACCACCTCGGCCGCGATGACTTCCTTGCGGTCGTCGCGGGTCGGCACGGTGACGTCCGATGTCGCATAGACCGGATAGCGTTCACTCATCAGCCGCTCGAGCACGCCACGCGGATCGGGGCTCTTCAGCAGCGGCCGGTTCTGTTTCTTGGAGACCCGGTCCATCAAAAGGTCGAGTTCGGCCTTCAGCCATACCGACACGCCATGTGCCGCTATCGCCTCGCGCGTCTGTGCGTTCATGAAGGCGCCGCCGCCGGTCGACAGCACCTGCGGGCCGTTTTCCAGCACGCGCAGGATGACGCGCTGCTCCAGCGCCCGGAACTCCGTTTCGCCATAGCGTTCGAACAGTTCCGGAACGGTCATGCGCGAGACGTTTTCGATCTCCTGGTCGCTGTCGATGAAAGGCAGCGCCAGCACGGTGGCGACCTTGCGGCCGATCGCGGTCTTGCCGGCGCCCATCAGGCCGACAAAGACGATGGAGCGGCCGCCGAGCCTGCCCAGCAGCGCGGCATGGCTCCCGCCCGGAGGATTTGCTGGTAGCGCGTTCATCAGCCTCGAAGCCCTCTTTGCCGGCGTATCGACATGAAAAGCCCGGTTGCGTCAAGCGCACTGAGGCAGGCTGGCCTCCCGCGAGCGAGGAACCGGCTGCATTGGAAGTTGCCGGCGCGCTTCAGCTTCTTGCTTGAATTGGCCGGATTGGCGTCCCATAAGGGCACAGGGTTTGGAAACGCAGAACAAGAAGACGGGCGAAGATTGATGCCGACACTGTTTCGCCTTGTCGTGATAACAGCGATTCTGGCGGGCATCGCCTATGGTACGATGTTCGCGTTGGTGATGTTCGTCGAGCCGAAAAAGGCGGAAATGAGCGTGCGCATCCCTGCGGAAAAGCTGAACCCAAAGAAAAACTGAGCCCGAAGAAAAACTTCAGGAAATGAACAGCGCTGCCCGCATCGAAGCCTTTCTGGAGATGATGAGCGCCGAGCGGGGTGCCGCCGAAAACACGCTTTCCTCCTATCGCCGCGACCTCGATGACGCTTCGCAGGAAATCCCCGGCGGTCTTGCCGGCGCCGGCGCCGAAGACATCCGCGCCTATCTCGACGACATCGCCGCACGCGGCTTCGCCCCGACATCGCAGGCACGCAAATTGTCGGCGATCCGCCAGTTCTTCAAATTCCTCTACGCCGAGGGCCTGCGCCGCGACGACCCGACCGGCACGCTAGACAGCCCGAAAAAAGGCCGCCCGCTGCCGAAGACCATGAGCGAGGCCGACACCGGCCGGCTGATCGACCGCGCCGCGCAGGAGGCCGGCGATGCCGGGCTCGGCGACAGCGACAGGCTGGCGGCGCTGCGTCTGCACGCGCTGGTCGAAGTGCTTTATGCGACAGGCCTGCGCGTTTCGGAACTGGTCGGCTTGCCGGTGACGGTGGCGCAGCGCGACGACCGTTTCTTCATGGTGCGCGGCAAGGGCGACAAGGAGCGCATGGTGCCGCTGTCGGCCAAGGCGCGCGCGGCGATGCGAGCCTGGCTCGCCGCCCGGGCCAAGGTGCCCGCTTTCGCTGACAGCCCGTTCCTGTTTCCTGCCGCGTCGGACAGCGGCTACCTCTCGCGCCAGGTCTTCGCTCGCGACCTCAAGGGGCTGGCGGCCCGGGCCGGCATCGCCTCGGCCAAGGTCTCGCCACATGTGCTTCGCCATGCTTTCGCCAGCCATCTCTTACAGAACGGGGCTGATCTCAGGGCCGTCCAGCAACTGCTTGGCCATGCCGACATATCGACGACACAGATCTATACCCATGTGCTGGAGGAGCGATTGGTGCGGCTGGTCAACGATCATCACCCGCTTGCCGACTAGACCTCATATCGCTATGTGAGGGCGACGTTCCATCGCCCGGAGCCCCGGATTTCAGGGTCCCGCCAGTCTTTGCTTCCGACGTATCGGTCCGCCCAAGCATGTACAACTACCTCGATTTCGAAAAGCCGGTGCAGGATCTGGAACTCAAGATCCTGGAACTGAAGAAGCTTGCCGAGAACGGCGAGGCGGTCGATGTCGCCGACGAGATCAGCAGGCTCGAGAAGCGGTCGCGCGATGCCCTGCGCGATCTCTACAAGGCATTGACCCCATGGCAGAAGGTGCAGGTGGCGCGCCATTCCGACAGGCCGCACTGCGTCGACTACATCAAGGGCCTGTTCAGCGATTTCACGCCGCTCGCCGGCGACCGCAATTTCGGCGAGGACCAGGCGATCGTCGGCGGCTTTGCCCGGTTCCGCGGCGAACCGGTAGCGATCCTCGGCCAGGAGAAGGGCTCCGACACGGCGAGCCGGCTGAAGCACAATTTCGGCTCGGTGCGCCCCGAAGGCTATCGCAAGGCCGTGCGGCTGATGGAGCTTGCCGACCGCTTCAAGATCCCGCTGCTGACATTGGTCGACACGGCCGGCGCCTATCCCGGCGTCGGCGCCGAGGAGCGCGGCCAGGCCGAAGCCATTGCCCGTTCGACCTCGGCCTGCCTTGCGCTCAAGGTGCTATCGATTTCGGTTGTCATCGGTGAAGGCGGTTCGGGCGGCGCCATTGCCATCGCCACCGCCAACCGCGTCTACATGCTGGAACATGCCATCTATTCGGTGATCTCGCCCGAGGGCGCGGCCTCCATCCTGTGGCGCGACACGACGCGCTCCAAGGACGCGGCGACCAACATGAAGATCACCGCCCAGGACCTTCTGGAACTGAAGATCATCGACGCCATCATTCCCGAACCGATCGGCGGCGCCCAGCGCGCACCCGAAACGGTGATTGCCGCGACGGGCGATCTCATCGCCAAGACGATGAAGGATTTTGCCGGCGCCAACATGGATTTTCGCGAGCAGCGCCGCGAGAAGTATCTGGCAATGGGCCGCAGCCTCTGACCACGATTTGGCGGCTCAACCGGGCCGCCGCAAGCCGCCTCCACGGCAACGCTCCACGGCAATGTGGCGGCGATGAGCAATTTCGCCACAAAAATGCCGCCGGATTCGGTTCAATGGAATTGCCGTGAGGGGTGGCCGAGGCTTGCGGTAAGGAATTTTCAAGGTTAACGGGCGTACGGTCCGTCTGTGTTCAGCATGCGGGCTCGGCCGTTTCGAAGCCATTGGCCCGAAAGAGAAGACGTAGCCTTATCCATGTTTGCCAAGCTTGCCCGCACCGGAATTCTCATCACCGCGATAGCCGTTGCCGGCTGCAATGATTCGTCGATGAAGGATTTTGCCCCGGAGGCCAACAAGCCCCTGCCCGACAAGATCCTAGCCGACATGAGGGCCAAGGGCATGGTGCGCACCTCCTCGGTGATGGCGCGCATCTTCAAGGAAGAGGGCAAGCTCGAAATCTGGAAGGCCAAGACCAACGGCCGCTACGACATGGTCGCCAGCTACGATATCTGCAAATGGTCGGGCAAGCTCGGGCCGAAATACACCGAGGGCGACCGCCAGGCGCCGGAAGGTTTTTATACCGTGCGTCCGGCGCAGATGAACCCGCGCTCGAACTACCATCTGTCCTTCAACATCGGCTATCCCAACGCCTATGACCGCGCCAACGGCCGCACCGGCTCCAACCTGATGGTGCACGGCGCCTGCTCGTCTTCGGGCTGCTATTCGATGACCGATGCCCAGATCGAGCAGATCTATGCGTTCGGCCGCGATGCCTTCCAGGGCGGCCAGACCGAGTTCCAGATCCAGGCCTTCCCGTTCCGCATGACCGCCGCCAACATGGCGCGCTACCGCAACGACCCGAATTACGAATTCTGGAAGATGCTGAAGGTCGGCTACGACAATTTCGAGATCACCAAGGTACCGCCGAAAGTCGACGTTTGCGAGAAGCGCTACGTCTTCAACCAGGTGGCTCCCGAAGGCACCACATTCAATCCGACCGGCCCCTGCCCTGCGTCCACGCAGCCGGATTCGCTGAAAAGCGCCTACAGTGCTTATCAGAGCACGTATGAGGCTGCGTTCAACGGCGCCCTCAAGGCAAGCACGCCGGCGCCCAAGCCCACCATCGCCGGCATCAAGGAAGCCAGCATCGTCTCCGACTGGTCCAAGCGCCGTGCGCGCGGCGAGCGCGTGCCGATCGACCCGCCATCGCTCAACTCGGACGGCTCGGTCACCGAGACGGCGCGCATGGGCCGCATCGATTCGCCCGCCGGCCGCAAGATGGCCGCGCTCGATGCCGAAAAGGCCGCGAAGCAAAAAGCCGAGGAGCAGCGGCTGGCCGCGATAGAAGCTGCCAAGCAGGCCAAGGCGCAAGCGCTGGCCGAAAAGGAAGCCGCCAAGGCGCAGGCGCTGGCCGAAAAGGAAGCGGCCAAGACCGCCAAGGAAGCCCCTGTCGCCACCGCGACGATCGAAGCGCCGGCCGAGCCCGCACCGCCGGCCGAAACGCAGGCCGCAAGTGCCGACGAGAGCCGCGTGACGAGGCTGAAGAACAAGCTGCTCGGCATGTTCGGCGGCTGACATTTTTCGCCGTGACCGACGTCACCGTCTACGATCTGAAGGGGCTGAACTGCCCTTTGCCGGTGCTGAAGGCGAAGAAGCGGCTGGCCGGGATGCGGCCCCGCAGCCGGCTCTGGCTGGAAACGACCGATCCGCTCGCCGTTATCGACATTCCGGCGTTCTGCGCCGACTCTGGTCATCATCTCGTAAAGACATCCGCCATATCAGGCGGTCACCGCTTCCTGGTCGAGCGCGGCGAATAGCTGTCGTAAAGGTCAGCGTCCCGCGATCGCCAGGGGATTGTTCTCCAGCGCCGCGCGGTCGGGCGTGTCGATCGAGGGCCGGTTGGTGAAGGCGGCAAACAGTCGCCTTACATAGTCTTCGGGCATGTCGAGCGTGATCAGCACCAGCCGGGTGCCGCGCTGGCCGTCCGGCCAGGACGGCAATCGAGCCGGCGGATGCAGGATTTTCTGCACGCCATGCACCACCAGCGGCCGCGACGGATCTTCCTCGAGTTCGATGACGCCCTTCATTCGCAGCAGGCGCTCGCCATGCGTGGAGCGCAAAAGATCGAGGAACATCTCGATGGCCGAGAACGGCACCGGGCCGTCATGCACCAGGGAGTGGGTGCGAATGCGCTGATCATGCCGGTGCCCGTGGTCGTGGCCGTGCCCGTGGTCATGCCCGTGGTCATGCCCGTCATGATCATGATGATCATGATGATCATGGTTATGCATCGCTTCTTCGCCGAGCCAGCGCCGCACATCGGCGGATTTGGTCGCCGGGTTATAGAGGCCGCAGTCGAACAGCGCTGCGACGCTCGTTTTCGCATCGTCGACAGCCAGCAGTTCGGCGCCCGGATTGATCTGCCGCAGCCGCGTCCGCAGCGCTTCCGGTCCATCCGGACCAGCGACCAGGTCGGTTTTGGAGAGCACGATGCGGTCGGCGACGGCGACCTGCTTGACCGCCTCGACATGGGCGTCGAGCGTGGCATCGCCGTTGGCCGCGTCGACCAAGGTGATGACGCCGTCGAGCCGGAAAGCCTGGACCAGTGCCGGATGCGCCATGATCGATTGCAGCACCGGTGCCGGATCGGCAAGGCCGGTGGTCTCGACGATGACGCGGGCAAGGCGGGCGATGCGGCCGGTCTGCAGCCGGTCGACCAGATCGGCCAGCGTGTCGACCAGTTCGCCGCGTACCGTGCAGCAAAGGCAGCCGTCCGAAAGCTGGATGATGCCATCGGACGCCTGTTCCACCAGCAGGTGATCGATCGCCACTTCGCCATATTCGTTGATGATGACGGCCGTGTCGGCCAGCGCCGGGTCCTTCAGGAGCCGGTTGAGCAGCGTCGTCTTGCCGGCGCCGAGAAAACCGGTCAGCACGGAAACAGGGATGGGAAAACCGCTCATTGCCTAGTTCGCAACCTTGACGGGTTGGTCGCCCTGCGCAGCCGAGCCCGCCACCGTCGGGCCGGCGCCGGGCGCCGGTCTGTCCGGCCGCCAGGTCGGAATAGGCACGTCGGCATATTCCTGGCTGCCCTGGGCGAGCATGGCCAGCGGGGTCGGGCCGGTCGCGCCGCCAAGCCCGACGGCAACCAGCGTCGGCACATGGTCGAGCTTTTCCTGGTAGGGCGATTTCGGCACGTTCTTGGCGACGGCGGGCGGCGCCTCGGACTGCTCCGCCGGCGCCTTCTTCTTGCAGACCTCGTCCCGCATGTCGTTGGGCGAGATGGTGTCGCCGTAGGGCGCCAGCGTGGCAATGGTGGCCGAGCCGGCGGCAGGCGTATCGAAACCCTGGTCGAGCAGTTTGGCCGCGGCCTCGGCACGGGTGATCGCCGACTTCTCGCCGAGCACCACCGCCACCAGCGTGCGGCCGTTGCGGGTCGCCGAACCGATCATGTTGAAGCCGGAGGGGCAGACGAAGCCCGTCTTCATGCCGTCGGCCCCGGGATAGCGGCCGATCAACAGGTTGTAGTTGGGGATCGCCCTCTTGCCGACCGCAAGCCCCTCGATCGAGAACCACGGCGCATATTGCGGAAACTCGCGGCGGATCGCCGTCACCAGCACGGCCAGGTCGCGCGCTGTGGTGTACTGGTCCGGCGAATAAAGCCCGTTCGGATTGACGAAATGCGTTCCGTTCATGCCGAGCCGGACCGCTTCGGCGTTCATGCGCTCGGCAAAGGCTGCCTGCGATCCCCCGACATTCTCGCCGACGGCCATGGCGATGTCGTTTGCCGACTTGACCAGCATCATCTTCAGCGCATTGTCGAGCCGCATCACCGAGCCTGGCTTGAAGCCCATCTTGCTCGGCGGCTCGGCGGCGGAATGTTTCGTTACCTTGATCGGCGAATCGAGCCGGACCTCGCCGGCCGCTATCGCCCGGAAGGTCACATAGGCCGTCATCAGCTTGCTCAGCGATGCCGGGTACCAGCGCTTGAACGCGTCCTGATGCTGGAGGATCTTGCCGCTGTTCAGGTCGAACAGCACGACCGGATTGGCCAGCGCCGGCCCGGCCAGCGCCGAGAACGCCACGGCGCCCGCGCAGAATAGTTTGAGGAAATGCCTGTGCCGCATGATCGAATCCGAAATCGCCTCTTGCCGTAGTCGCCCCTGGCTCCGTAAGATTTACGCGATCGCCAGCAAAATGAGTCCGCCCTCAAAAACGGACCGCATTGTTGCGGTGCTATTTACTCTATGTGACGTCAACATGGCAAAGTGCCTGACGATCACAATTGCAAGGCAGCGGACCTGCCCCAACAGCGAGATGGAACCATCATGCCAATCCTGAACCGTGCCGCCGAAATGCAGGACGAGGTTGCCGGCTGGCGACGATATCTGCACCAGACCCCGGAACTGAATTTCGACGTCTTCAAGACAGCCGCCTTCGTCACCGAGAAGCTGAAGGCCTTCGGCTGCGACGATGTGGTGACGGGGCTGGGCAAGACCGGCGTCGTGGGCATCATTCGCGGCCGCCAGGGCGAAGGCGCCACCATCGGCCTGCGCGCCGACATGGACGCGCTGCCGCTTAACGAGATCACCGGCAAGCCCTATGCCTCGACCGTTCCCGGCAAGATGCATGCCTGCGGCCATGACGGCCATACGGCGATGCTTTTGGGTGCGGCGAAATATCTCGCCGAGACGCGCAATTTCGCCGGTTCGGTGGCGGTCATCTTCCAGCCGGCCGAAGAAGGCGGCGGTGGCGGCAACGAGATGGTCAAGGACGGCATGATGGAGCGTTTCGACATCGCGAAAGTGTTCGGCATGCACAACATGCCGGGCCTGCCGGTCGGCCAGTTCGCCATCCGGCCGGGCCCGATCATGGCGGCGACCGCGGAATTCACCATCACCGTGAAGGGCCGCGGCGGCCATGCGGCGATGCCGCACGGCACGATCGATCCGATCGTCATCACCAGCCAGCTGGTTGGTGCCCTGCAGACGATCGCCTCGCGCAGCACCGACCCGGTCGAAGCCGTGGTGGTGTCGGTGACCAAATTCCATGCCGGCGACGCCTACAACATCATCCCGGAATCGGCCGAGATCGCAGGCACGGTGCGCACCTTGCGCAAGGAAATCGCCAAGAAATCGGAAGAGCGCATCCGCAGCATCTGCGACGGACTGGCCACGGCCTTCGGAGCCAAGATCGAGGTCGATTACCAGGCGAACTACCCCGTAACCTTCAACCATGCGGAAGAGACGGTCTTTGCCAGCGATATCGCGGCAAACGTCGCCGGCGACGCTCATGTCCATCGCGGCATCCAGCCGGTGATGGGCGGCGAGGACTTCTCCTACATGCTGGAAGCCAGGCCCGGCGCCTTCATTTTCATTGGCAATGGCGACACCGCCGGCCTTCACAACCCGGCCTATGACTTCAACGACGAGGCCATCCCGCACGGCATGAGCTACTGGGTGAAGCTGGCCGAAACCGCGCTCGCCGCCTGAGGCCTGGCGGCGGCAGGGGCCGGCCGATTGTGTTCGGCCCGCCCCTTGGCGAAACGATCGGAAGCGGCTATGTGTCGGGCCGCGTGGTCCCGTAGCTCAGTAGGATAGAGCGGCAGATTCCTAATCTGTAGGTCACAGGTTCGATTCCTGTCGGGATCACCACGTTTTGCTGCTTAAGCCGGATACTGTCGGACCTGAATCGGACTGAAACCAGAGCCGATCACTGGGGTCGCATCGGTCATCTGTACGGAACCTGCATGCGGATTTCTACCGTTCGAATAACGTCAGAAAAGCGCTTGCAGACGTTCCGACAAATCGGAAATTGGGTGATTGGTTGGAGCCCGGTCGACGGACCGCAGCGGTCCCGTCCGGGATGAGGTTCAGAGCCGTTCCAGCGTCAGCATGCCCGGATCGCCCTTCCAGGCTTTGGAAAGTTCGTCCGCGGCTTTCGTTGCGGCGGCAGTATCGCCTTGGGCCTCCGCCGCCTGCTGCAGCCCGAACAGTGCCCAGGCGCTGCTGCGTGCGCGGTGGAGCGCCGCCACAAACTCCTTCGCCGCGTCCGCCGGCTGACCGTTCTTGAGGAGGGCGGCACCGAGGGACTGCCGCACGGGATAATACCAGTACGGAGGCTCCATGTAGGGGATCGTGTCCTCCGTTTCGACCGCTTTCTTCCAGAAGGCTATCGAGCCGCCGACGTCATTCTCGGCCTGCGCAGCGCGGGCACGTACGACATCTTCGGCCACTTGCAGGACCGACAATGCCGGGATTCCCCAGGCATCGTGCACCGACCAGTCGGTTTCCTGAGCGATCTTGTGGATGGCGTCCGCCTCGACTCGCGCGCCCGAGGCGTCCTTCTTCTCGGCCAGGGCGACGCCGCGCGCATAGTGCCACATCGATGTGATGTAAGGCGGCGCGCCGGCCGGCTCGGTCTTAGCCAGGATCGCATCCGGTTCGGCATATTGCGCCCAGGCGAAATACGGAGCTGCCTTCACCGGCTGCACGATCGGTATTGCCGTGGCCACCTCGTTAGTCAGAAACTTGTCCAGCTTCTCAGCCTCTGCAAGCACCGTCTTCGAGTCACCGAGGAGCTGGGCCGAAACCAATACGAAGTGCACGTTGTGGGAATAGTAGCCGAGCGGATAGACACCGGTAGCGCCGGTTTCGGCGAGATAGGTCTCGTCCACTTTCGAGGCAGCTTCGTTGGACTTCAGTGAATCCGTGTAGCGGCCGACGCGATAGTAGATGTGGCTCGGCATATGGACGATGTGTCCGGCCCCCGGCATCAGCGCTGCTAGCCGGTCCGCGTAGGGCTCGGCGCGCTCCGGACGATCCGAGGCCTCAACAAGATGAATGTAGAGGTGAATCGCCATCGGATTGTCGGGCTTCCTGGCGAGAACGCCTTCCAGCCGCCTCTGGAGGTCGGCGGTGCGGCCCTTGGGTTCCTTGCCGCCCGGCTGCCAATAGTCCCAAGGCTGCGTGTCCATGCCGGCCTCTGCGGCCAGCACAGCGAGCTCGAGATCGTCAGGATATTTGTCGGAAAGCGCCGCAGTTGCATCGGCGAAGGCGGCGTTCAGGGTGTTTCGATCGGCCTTGGGATCTTCGGAATACCGCGTGGCGACCGCCTCGATCAGTCCCCGCTCCTTCTCGGTGGCACCGGATGAAAGCGCCTGCGCCTTTCGAAGAGCAGTGATCGCTGGTGCATTTGCGGTGGGATCCATCGGCACGTTGATGTTCGGGCCCAGGACCAGTGCCTCGCCGAGGAAGCACATCGCACAGTCGGGATCGAGGCTTTGTGCCTTGCGGAAGGCGCGTCGCGCCTCCGCGTGGTTGAAGTTGGTGGCGAACCGCAGCCCCTGGTCAAAGTATTTTTGGGCATCGGCGCTCTTTGTGCTGATCGGATAGCTCAGGGAGCCCAGGTCATCCCACAATGGCGGCTGGGCCTCCTCGTAGGCCTTCAAGTCTTGCGGGGCCAGTGATTGGCCGGCAGCGGCCAGAGCGACGCAGTGTGTGATGTCGAGTTCCCCCGGCAACGATACTCTTGGCGCCGCAAGCTGCGACTGCAACGGACTGTCCGCGGCGTAAGCAATGGCAGCACCTGTGCCGAAACTCATTAAGGCAATAGCTGTCCATCCTGCACTTGGCAGGCAAGCACGCAGTTTCATCTGAACCTCCTGGCGTTCGGTACGATCGGCAAGCTCCGATCAGCCCTGTCTTTCCAATTCTCGATCGGAGGTGCGGGCGTTGATGATCCGCCTCGCGCCGCCGTTTGGCAATATATTTCCTACTGCTAATGTAATAGCGGACGCGATGTTTTCTGCTCACCTCTTCGGCCCGAAGGCACTAGTCGGACACCAGAGGGATTCAGGCACGCGCCGTTGCAAAAACCAAATATCGTCTGACCGCCCGCCCCGCTTGAGACGTATCGGATCGAGACCGGCGCCTGTTGTTGTGAAGTGCCACGGCCCCGATTCAGCGCAGAATGCAACCCTTGGACCGTCAGGGCTTCACCCGAACGGGTGACACCGCGACTTCAATGCGTGGAGGACCCTTGGTATCGGGACAAGAGCTTCGCGAGTTCCGCCTGACTTCCGGTGCTTGTTTTCGAGAATATTGCACGGAGCTGGGTTCTGGCGGTTTCACGGCCAATTCCCAGGGCAGAGCTTGCCGCGCCGATACCTCGGCCATCGGCAAGGCGGCAGGCCAGCCGCGTTTCGGCTGCTGTTAGTTGAAAGGCGTGCCTTATCAGTTGCTTGGGTAGCGCCGGTTCGGCCACAAGATCGGTAAAATAGAGGAGCGCGTCTCCGCCGTTAAAGAGGTCATGGACGAACGAGGTCATCGCCATGGCTTCAGCAAGAAGCCATGGCGAACCCTCGCGGGCAATCAAAACGGGCTCCCCGTCGCTCAAGTCGCCGCATTGGCTGACCACGCCTGCGATCAATTTCTGCAAGCGTGAATCACTGGGCCGATCTGCCGCCCGGAGACGACCACCGTGGATAACGAGGCCAGTACCAAGCAGAGCTTCCGCGTGTTTATTGTAGCGGGTGACGCGGCCTCGGCAATTCAGCAACAGCGCTGCGCTTCCCATCCTATCCAGAATGGCCAGGTTCGGTTCGACTGCCGTTTCCCAAACCTTTTCCGCAGCACTGATGATGCGAACCATCGACGGAACGATCGCCAAGAAATCCTCGGCTTCATTCCGGTAGAATGGCCCCTTATGAGCGTCACGAAACATCGAGAGCATCCACCTTCGATCCTTCACCATGAAGTCTATTGCAGCCCACCATTCCCGGTCGCCTGGACGCGCGATTTCTTGGTAATAAGGGAGAACCTCGCGCTCATCACGAGTGGTGATCTCATCCTCGACAACGAAGCTGTCTGTCAGTTTTGCCAACCTCTTGCGCGGTCTACGTTCATGCGGATCGGGAGCACCTTCGATTCTTTCGATCCAAAGGGCGGCGAATTCGGCATGTTCGGTCGAATCGGGTCTGAGCGCGGTCGGCGATCGCTGATCGCTACGAAACGGGTGAGTTGGATCGCAGGTGCGGATAACGCAACTTGTGGCTCCTAGGGAGTGGGCCAGCATTTGAAGCGCTGCGGGCCACTGCCTAAACTCGAACGCGGCGTCGTAGCAAGCCTCGATCGCAGCGGCAATGTTCCGATTGTCGGACATAGGATTTGCGTCGCGATCCCGGTTTCTCGCCCTTTTTCTCCTCATGGCCCGTCGACGGCCCTCCAGCTACAGGCCCCGCAACCGGCTCCGGTCAGGGATGTTTATTTCCCGCGGCCATGCTCGACAGACGGTCAGCTGAGGACCTATCGTCAGACTGACGCATCGAATGAGAGATAGCTACATTAGCATAATAGCCACGCAACTTCACCGATGCTTCTCGACGAAATCTCTGCACGCAGGTGAAAGCCGTTCGATCTGGCTTTCAAGGTCGCATTTACCCATCGGTTTCGTCGGGCAAAACCGTGCGTAGTCGCGGCGACATCCCTTGCCTTCGAAAATTTTGAAAGATCTTACCTGCGTAGGGTTTGTTGCGTTGACTGAACTGGGTATCAGCCCGGTTTCGATCTCCATCGCACCGTCACGACTTGACCCCTTGCTTCCACCC